>NZ_JBEUDO010000099.1:0-3792 GCF_050584665.1 Nitrosomonas sp. ANs5 | reverse complement strand
GGGGTTATTTCACTTATTTGTGTGCACTATTTTACCGGAGTGGAGGTGATTATAATATAGAATCAGTTACTTATACTTTCTGAGTAAGCTCTACATATCCGGAGCATCTGACAAAATCTAAAAAAGTTAATAACTAAACAACGACCGGCTAAAGCCAGTCGTTGTTTAGTTATGCACAAATAACGCAATTAAAATAATAACGCAATTAAAATAATGATTGGGATGGGAACACCCAGCATCCACAAAAGTATTGAACGCATTGCTTATCTCCTTATTAAGGTTGAGTTATAGGGATCGTTACTAATTACAAGTCACGCTGCCGACCGCCGTAAATGGCTGTGAAGCTGGCGACGAAGGCACTAGCAAGTAATGCGATAAAGAGCCACAACGCCGTATAAGCGGACGCTTTACGTACCTGATCAGCTACCTCTCTCGCAGTGGTTTCAGCATTCTTCAGCTCTTCCTGCACGCGTGTAAATGTATCTTGTACGCGTTTCTCGGCTTCCACTTGAGTTAGACCAGTACGCTGAGCGACCAATTGGCTTACATAACGAAGATCATCTTTTTCCAGGTTTCCCGTCCGAATGGCGTTCATGAAAATACGGCTAACTTCGAGTCCGACCTCTGCTGATCTGGCATCACTTGTCGATGTGGATGCAGCGCTTTTTTCATCATCATCATCATCGCGGATGGCGTCGTCCGAATCTTCTGTCATATCCTTCCTGAACAGGGAATCGATGTAGTAGTCTATCAATCCACCGTCACCGCCAGATTCCGCCAATTCAGACCCTGCAGCTGCTCCCCCTGCTGTCGCAGCAGCTGCAGTGGTGGTAGCGACACCCCCAACCACAGAGGCTCCAGCCTGGGTCGTACCGCTCACAATCGATCCAATCACAGAAGTTAGCAGCGCGGCAGTCACAAGCGCTGCGATGGCCCAAGCCAGGAAGCCGTGTGCAGTGTCGCGGAAGTAAATCTCATCCGTATGCACTGTAGTGGCCCACTTAGTTCTGAGTCTACCGGCAAGGTAGCCGCCTAATCCAGCAGCAAAGAGTGACGAAAAAGTAATCCAAATAATGGCAGATACGCTAATGGTTGTTGCGCTTGCACCGCTATGTGCCCAGGGTGATACCACGGATAGACCCAGACCCGTTCCCAATACAGTGAGGATCAGCGATAGCGCCGCAATCGCTGCAGCACCCGCAAGGATAGCAGCCCACGAAACTGCGCTTCCTTCAATTTGTATAGTTTCGTTAGTAGAAGTGGTCATAAATAAACTCCAGAAAATTGATCAAGTAGCAATTATGGCCACGGTATATCCACAAGTCTGTTCGTTAACCCACATTTTCCTTTTGTTTTTTTTGAAAAAAATGGGCTGCATGTGCCTTTGCTCTTCCAATTGCAGACTCTTTAATATGGTTCAAAATGTTAGCTTGACCTTCCATGTACTTTGAATAGTTGGATGTTTAGTCCCAGTATTGATTTGCTGATTCTGTGTTTTGCAGCAAAAGAATAGACTGATCCCTAGCAAGACTTACCCCAAAGGAATGGAGCAACCGGCATTCGCTATATGCCCGATTTCCGCGTTGGAAACAAATATGGCACCCAACATAGCACGGCAAAACAATTTTGGAAGAATTGTTCATTGATTCAACAACTTTACGAGCCAAGCACACGGCCGGTCATTTATTTTTACTTTATGTGGTCCGCCGTACATATCTGAACAGTAAGGTGTATTAGTGTGGATAAGTAAACACTGGGATTGAGTCTTCCGGTAGTTTATCAACGTAACATTCATTTGATAATTTAGGAGTAAACATCATGAAAACGAAGAAAGCGATTGTTCCTGTTATGGTAGGTTTTGCTTTTGTTGCCACTTTAAGTGTTGCACCCATAGTTTCCGCAACTGAGAACCCATTCGGGGCACAACCCATGGAAAAAAGCTACGAGGTGGCTGAATACCACCAAAATAGTGGAAAGCAAACAGGAGAAGGCAAAAGAGGCAAAAGAGGTGAAAACAGGAATGGGGCCGCTCCGGCAGATAGAAATAAAGATGATAGTAGCAACAGAGATGAAACAGAAAAAATGAGAATGAAAGATGACAGAGAAGGAAGAGATATGCAGAACGGTGACGATGATAGCAGCAAAGGGTTGTTAGATCGGGACAATAGCAGCATTAATACGCAGTAAGGTGACAATGGTGAATCGCCTGGGGTTTATCGTAGAGTCATTTTTGGAAAGAATGGAGTTGTAGCATAAATCAGCAAGATACTTCACTTCACTTCACTTCACTTCACTTGAAATGCACGAATGGGCTTTTTGCATAATCCTGGGACATCAGAACCGCGAAATGAAAAAGATCAACGAGATGCCTCGTAAGACAGCGGCTTTTTTGCTCAAGCAGAACTCTCAGTCGCCGACCGAAGTAATATCTCTTTCATTGATTACATCGAACAGACGCTTCTTTATAAAGGCAGCGCGATAGGGTAACTCTTGGGGAGCAGTTCTCGTATCTACCCTTGGCCGGCCCACTGGTCGATGTTGCAGGCTTTGGGTTCTCCATCCGGTATGATCCCCCTCCACTAAACCACCTACTTTCAATAGATAGTTTAGTGGAGGGGGATCAACACATTTAAAATCAAAGTCACCATCTTTAGACGGTTTTTTTAGCAAATTTATGGAAATAAATATTAGACCGGCGGCGGACGTCTCCCCATTACCCAGAATACAACAGCTAGAATGAGACCAACTACAAATAGAATCCAGGCTATTTCAATGGCAACATTCATTACCCCGGTAACGCCTAAAATACCTGCAATTATGGCTATCACTAGAAAAACAACTGCTAAATTTAGCATGAGTTTACTCCTTACTTTTAGACTTTTAGTTCCAGGTTTGAAATTGCAGCTCAATACACAATAAAGATATGCTCCACGGTTAATTTCTTCTAACAGGCAACCTATTAAAAAACATAGCGTTACATTGAATCTTGTTAGTGATGAAAAATTCGCAATATGCTAAGGCTCGCCTAAGTTGGTTTTCTGAGCTCTTGAAAATAAAACAATTTACCCTGGATCCTGGTTGGTGGATAACGGACTGCTGCCACCGACAATGAAGCTAAAGTAGCTTGTCCGGGATATTAAAAATACTGCGCGCAAAACGGCCGTTATTTCAGCTCGCGCACGCGATCTGCCTGATCCTCCAACTGGTCAGCTCGTCGTTCGGAGCTTTCCCGGACAGCCTCAGCAGCGCGGTCAGTTGCATCACTTTCCATAATACCGGGATCTTGCTCTTCAATACGGTCTGCCCTATCTTCTCCGCGATCACGCACCACATCGGCTTTTTGTTCAATTGTGTCGGCGCCACTTTCCAGTGCTCCTTCACGCCTGGTTTCCTGCTTGGAATCACAAGCAGCAAGTGTAAATGCTAGTATCGTGGCAACCAGAATAGGTTTTAAATAATTCATGTTGATCTCTCCTATTAATCGTAGATGAAAAAACAGAATAAACCGTGATTAGAATGATTTCTGTACGGTAGCACACGTATCTGCCGGATAAGTGGAAAGTGGAGAAATTTGGATCCTTTCAAGCTTGCAGCGGCGCAGCCAGAAGCACAACCTGTCATGGGAACGGTTCCGAAGGATTACGGAATGTTACATCTCGTCTTATCGCGCAACACTCATTCCTACCCAGAACAGCGATTTGACGTCACTCACCCAAGGCAGGAGCCTTTTTGCGGGAATGCCGCTCGCAGCGATCTGTACGGAGGTACAGGGTGTCACCGGCAATAAAAAAT
>NZ_JBEUDO010000098.1:0-3925 GCF_050584665.1 Nitrosomonas sp. ANs5 | reverse complement strand
TAACTAAATTCATGTCATGGAATATTTAAAGCGGTGAGCGCTATCCGATAGGTACAGGCCGCCGATTGCAGTGGCGCCAACGCCGCATCGGTTTCTATTTCAGCTAAGTAGCTCATCCCCTCCTCCTCAATAAGCGCGCCGTTGCGGGTCAATGCTTTCATGATGCGCCAGATGATCTGGCTAAGCAGGCTTCGCAACTGCTCAGCCGTCGGTAACCGTGCGCTGTGGAATTCCGCCACACCATTTTGGATGCGGTAAACGCCGTCAAGCACCAGGCAATGCAGATGAATATTGAGATTAGCCGCCGAACCGAAACGTTGAATAAGCGTAATCGCACCGGTCTGTGCCTCAATCCGTTTCAATCCGGCCTGCTTGATTAGAAAAGTTGAAATAGCACGGTGAATCACCTGCAATACCGGTGTGATTAAGCGCGGATGAGCGGCTAATAGGTAGCGTAGCGGGATCGGCAGTGAGAGCACCCATTGGCGCACCGGCACCCGGGGTATAATGTGGTCGACCAGGTAAGCGGCCGTCTGCGCCATACGCCGTCCACCGCATGAGAGACAGAATCCTCGCCGCTTGCAGGAATAGGCTACCAGTTTGTCATGGGCGCAGCTCGCACAACGCAGGCGTAAGAACCCATGGGCCATGGGTGCCACATTCAAGAAATGCATCGAATTCATCTTTGATAAAATCGGGTAGCCCCGACCCAGTTTCAGTTTCAACTTGTGCAAAAAAGTTTCGACATTTTCTTGCACCAGTTGATACAAAACGGTTTCTTCCGGTCGGTGTCGTTCATAATGAATGCGGTTTCCGGCCGTGGCGTGTTGTGCTGATTGATGCAGGTTCTTTGTCGGTTTGCGGTACGTGGCTGTCGGCATGATCCTTGAGAACAGTGTTCGTTCTCAAAGTATCGACTGGTTGTTCCACACCTTGAGTTATTTCACCGCGGGCTCTTGGCTCTTGTCTGGCGGCAAGCCCCCCACTCGCTGCGTTTATTCTTGATGATACAGTTCCAGGCAGGGTCGTCTTTGATGATTTTAAGGCACAGAACTTTGGTGAAGCGTTTAGGGCGCCGTCAGTCGAAGAATTGGCGGAACATGTTGCTGCCGCATTGCGTGCTTTTCACCAGTACTGGAATAGCGGTGGGTGCCTGGACTGGGACAGCCTTTGGCAGCACCGTGTGCAGCTCCCTAGTTTTAGTAGACAAATTAAGGTGCCATAAGCAAGAATTTAGGAGTACGCTGTTATCAGAACAAACGGAGGTGAGTGATCATGTTGAATAACATTGCACGTAATGTTCAGCCGGGCAGCGCTCAGCAACATCGGCGAGCTCTTGTTCCTTGTGGAGATAAATCAAGACCTGGCCGGCCACCGCTTCAGACAGTCCGGAGCGGTCCACTTTGCGCGGCTGGAAGACCATATCCCCGTCGGTGAGCAGGGCCGCCGGCCCCCATTGCTTGACGTGTTCGATGACCTCAAGCGCGCCCGGAAAGAAGCGGTCAGCAAATGGATAGTTGAGCAAAAAGCGAGAGACGGCGAGAGTGTCGGGATCGTGAGGATACTCGCCTCGATAGCGTTGCAACGCGCCCAGATAATCCGCATAGCCCAGATCGGTTCGCAATTGTTCAAAGAGTGTCCAATAACACTTGGCGCGCGCGGCTCCGACCTCGTGCTCAAGATGGCTTTGCAGGTCGTCGATGACGCGGTCGTTGTCGAGCACTGTGTTGTCCACATCAAACAGAAACGCGATGTCGGGTTGTGATGGGCTTATGTTGTGATTCCCCTCTCCGTGGCAAGAATTTGAGACAGCCGTAACATGACCGCTTGGGCATCCCCACGATCATGAGGCAATGCAATCGTTTGTTCGGCGACAGTGGCAATCAGTTCCGCTTGCTGCCGCAGCGCTTGCCTGCGTCGAAGGTTCGCGGTTTGGCCGACGATGATTTCCAGCGCCTGAAGCTGTCGAGTCAGGACCGCGACGTTGCCTTCAGCGTTCTGCCGGATCTGGTCAAAGGCTTCGGCCAACAGGCTCGGGAAGCTCGGGCCTCGGGCAATCACGCGCAGCTCCCCTTGGTCCAAGCGGTGTGCAGTCGCAATGGGGCGCGACGCAAGCCGGACAAGAATCGCCGTCAGGTAGTCCACGCACATCGTCGCGGTCGTGGTGTCGTTGATGCCAGGTGACAACGCTTTCAGGGCGATGTCCACGAGTTGCCGAATGCCAAAGCTGACATCCTGTTCCACCGTGCGATGGGGGCTGATGTCGTAGGCCGAGTTGAGTTCGTCCGTCGTGTCTTCGTCCAATCCAGTCGGGTCGACCACAGAAATTAGCGCAGTCCCCTCGACGACGAACTCGCCGATTCCTTGTTCCATGCGCACGATGGTCCCGCGTTCGCTGGCAAAAGCCAGCAGCGCGTCCCCGTCGAGACTTTGAATGTAACCGGTCTTTCGTGCCGGAACGGCAGACCACGCCTGCTCCGGGAGAGACACCGCCAAGTCGCCGTCCGCGTCGTCCTCAACGTCATCGCCCATCCCCAGGGGAAACAAGTGATCCACGGCAGCGATGGTCTCCTGCGCGGACGCGGCAATAATGCTCGACGACTGGATGGACATCGAAATGTAGTGAATGAAAAAGATCAGATAGGCGATCCCAACGAACGCCAGGATCAACCCGCCCAGTACGGCCAGCGACGGGACAAACGCCCCTTCGTCACCGCCTCGAATGACCCTGAGCACCACCAGGCAGTAGGCAAAGATGCCCAGGAACACGCCGAGCACCACCTGATTGTTACGGTCTCGCATAAAGTTGCGCAGCACCCGCGACGTGTACTGACTGGACGTCAGCGACAGGACCACGATCGTGATGGAGAACACCACCCCGGCCACCGTGATCATCGAGCTGGCAACGGCGGTGAGCAGGCCCCTGGCGCCGGCCGCACCGGCGCCGAAGAGCAGTGGCCAGCGCGCGACAACATCCAGGTCAACGGTCGTGTCGACCGTGACCAGGACGGCGGCCAGTCCCACGGCACCCAACACGATCACTGCCGGTACGAACCAGAAGCTCGACCGCATGTCCTGCCACCATTGGTGTAGTTTCTTTATCATTCTTAGCTTAGCTACTCTTTGGTTATGGTTGTGGTTCGTTCGTTTGCTTCTCAGAAGTAGGAGCGTCGGAAGCAACCCGTAAGAGATTTTCCACGTCCTTCAAAGGTTGTACCTGCCGCGCCTGTTCCTCGATGACACCAGCTTCGCTGTATAAGCCAGCTTCGGCCTTCGTGGACACCGCCGCGAGTTCTTCGTGCCGCGATTCAGGAGGAAGCTCTTTTCCCGGCATGGCACCCTGCGCATCTGCTAGATGCGCATCGAGCACGGTGACGGGGATGCCTTGTGGAAAGATGACCTCTCGAGCCTCGTTGGGCTTTGAGATGCCGTGTTCATGTAAGGCAAGTTTCACCAGCCGGATCACCGACGACCGCACTTTCAACCAACTGTGTTCGCGGCCGTTGAGCCAGAAGTAGACGCGCAGGTTGACCGTCGATCTCCCAAAGCTGTCCGCCAGCACCGATGGCTCGGGGTCGATCAGAACGGCCGGGTGGTCCGCCAGCACGTTCCGTACAACCTCCTGGGCGTCGTTGATCGAATCTTCATAGCAGATGCCGACGACAAAGTCCTCGCGCCGGTTGGGGTTGGTTGTGAAGTTGCGGAGGTTGTTTTTGTAAACGCTAGCGTTCGGGATCTGCACCAGGTTGCCGTCGAGGGTCATCAGAATTGTCGTGCGCACGTTCAGTTGCTGCACGTACCCCGTCACACTGGTGACCTCGACCAGGTCGCCCGTCTCGAAGGGCCGCTGCATGCTGAGGCGTATAGGAAAAATAAACGCCCTTTTTCATAAGAACCGAATGTACCAGCAAACAGTTTTGGCGTC
>NZ_JBEUDO010000097.1:0-4016 GCF_050584665.1 Nitrosomonas sp. ANs5 | reverse complement strand
TTCATGCACCGATTGATCAACTTTTTAGGTAAGGGCTCGTATGAAGATCCATCCTCCCCTCTACTACCGCGACTACCTGCAACTGCCTAAAATCCTGAATGCTCAGGTGCCTGAAAGCGCGAAATACGGCAATGAGGTTCACGATGAAACGCTGTTCATCATAGTTCACCAAACTTATGAGCTCTGGTTCAAGCAAATTTTGCATGAACTCGATTCCATTCGCCAGTTGATGGCCGGTGACTTTGTGCCGTCCACTGATCTTTATGTCATTCAAGCGCGTCTGGAAAGAGTGACGACCATTCAGCAGGTTTTAATTGATCAGATTCAGGTCATGGAGACAATGACGACCCTGGACTTCATGGAATTCAGGGATTATCTGGTGCCGGCTTCTGGTTTCCAGAGTGTGCAGTTTCGCCTGGTGGAGGCATTATTGGGTATCAAGCCCGAGCATCGGATGGAGATTGAGAGGCAATTCATTAATTCTCGTCTCAAACCTGAAGATAGGGAAATGCTGGAAGCAGCGGAAAATAAAGTCAGTATTTTTGAGTTAATCGAGACATGGCTTGCACGCATCCCTTTTTCCGTATTTAAAGGCTATGATTTCTGGGGCGAGTATTCCTTGGCGGTCCATAAGATGCTCGATCAGGACTATCAAATTATCCTGAACAACCCGAGTCTGGGTGAGTCTTTACGGGAGATTGAGCTGAAGAACCTGGAAACGACGCGCGAGACTTTCGCGACGCTATTGGACGCTGATAAATTTGCCGAACAGCGGGTGCAGGGCAGCGTCAGGTTGTCGCAGAAGGCGATGCTATCTGCTGTGTTCATTTTTCTCTACCGTGATTATCCGGCGCTTCAGATGCCTTTCAAAATTCTCAGCTCCCTGGTTGAAATCGACGAGAAGTTCACCACTTGGCGTTTTCGCCACGCGCTCATGGTGCACAGAATACTCGGCACTAAAATCGGAACCGGCGGTTCTTCCGGACATCAATATTTAAGGACGACGACGGAAAGAAATCGTGTTTTTATTGATTTATTCAATCTGGCGACTTTTCTCATACCCAAGTCCATAGCACCAAGATTGCCTGAATTTGTCAAAAATCAGTTGGACATCGTCTATGATGCTTTCCAATCCTAAGCGGTTTTACAGCCGATTTTTAGAAGGTCATGTTGGCAAATTGCATTTCCGTGCCCACTCGCATCACTTCTGGCCCGATGTCAGCCGCGAGGCCCAAATCGCTTATTGGGACGACTGTGCCACGCTCGGCGATGAAAAATGGGACAGGATTTTTTCCGAGACAATTCCTAAAATCCAAGACCATATCGCAAGAATTCTGGGGCTGGCAGATGCCAGGCAAATTGCGTTGGCGCCCAATACCCATGAGCTTTCTACACGTTTACTCTCACTTTTCCTGGGCAGAGGTGGTTTGAGAATCCTTACCACAACCAATGAATTCCATTCCTGGCGCCGGCAGTTTTTCAGGTTAAAAGAAATTCCCGAGATCAAAATCCATCAGGTGGATGCGGCCAGCTTTCCCATGACCGGGACACTTTTTTGAATGACATGCAAACCGAGCTTGCCAAGAACTATGACATGGTTTTTCTGAGCCAGGTTTTCTTTGATTCCGGTGCAGCCTTGACGGATGGTGATATTGAGTCGCTGGTGGCAACAACGCCAGATTCTACACTCTTTGTCATTGATGGTTACCACGGCTTTGCGGCTATTCCCTGTAGCTTGTCTAAACTGGAAGGACGTCTTTTCTATCTGGGCGGTGGGTACAAATATGGGCAGGGTGGTGAGGGTGTGGGTTTTATGGTAGTGCCAAAAGGGAATTGGCGTCCGGCCTATACGGGCTGGTATGCAGAATACGCACGGCTATCCAGGCCGGTTGGTAAAGAAGTCAGCTACCCTGGAGATGCCATGGCGTTCATGGGCTCGACGCAGGACCCGAGTGGTTTTTATCGTTTTAATGCCGTTTGGGATTTGTTTGGTTTGGAAGGTATCGATATTCAGGACATTCATAGTTATGTCGTGGGACTGCAATGTGCCTTTCTTGACAATCTCCCCCAGAGTTTTGTACAGAATTGGTCGCTGACGCCTTTGTTTGACCCGGCCCTGGCTTGGCACGGGCATTTCTTGACTTTCGAAGCATCGTCGTTAGAGATTGCCGAGAAATGCCTGCAAACTTTGCACAATAATGACATTTTAATCGACCGCCGAGGTGCTCGGTTGAGGTTCGGTTTCGGACTTTACCAGGATCAAGCTGATGTGATCGAGCTTTGCAAGCGTCTTAAGGAGCTAGCGGGATCATCTCAATGATTTGCGAAATTTTCCTCAGAAAAAGAACTCCGGGGTCAGCAGCGGCCTTACGTTTGACATTCTTAAAACCATGGCTAGACCTCTACGATTAGCCTTTGCGGGCGCCCTGTATGTATCATGTGACTTCGAGAGGCGACAGGCGCGAGGACATCTATCTGGATGATGACAGGGCAGCTGGGCTGGCCGTTATCGGCGATGTCTGCGCCCACTTCAACTGGATCGTGCGTGCCTATTGTCTGATCTGGGGACTGTGCGCGCCATGCATACCTCGACACGCCGAAAAGCGATCGGCCAATGTCACGACACGAGGCAAAGGAGTTTGCTCATCGGATCGCACTGCGATGGCTTGACAGTGTACGAGGTGAGATTGCCTACAGTAATCGTAATGGCACCGCAATGCCGCCTAACGAATAAATCCAGCCGACGCGAAAACCGTGCGGATGATTTGTGGCGTTAAATGCTATGAAAGGGGCCGTCCCATTGATCAACATACAAAATAACTGCGCAGGATCTGCTTGTGGTCATATATCTAAGCTAGAAGAAAAGTCGCGCCATGATGGGGATTGTGAGGTTGGATGACGCGACTACCGCAGTTTTCGTCGCAAACAGCTATTACATCTATCTGAATTCAAGTTCATTAGGCCCCCTGCATCAACTTATGGAGCAGTTCGAGAAATTACAAAAAGCCTTAGATTGCTTGTCGTTACGGGTATTGCACGCGGACTCGCTGTGCTCGCCGACGAACACAACGTGAGGCCCAGTGCTTGCTCACTTGGTGCGCTAAACTATAACTACTTGTACTTTTAAAGGAAATAGCATGCAACTAACAGCAGTTTTTCAGAAAGTTCCGGAAGGCTATATTGGTTTCGTAGAAGAATTGCCGGGAGCTAATACGCAAGGTGCCACGTTAGAGGAAACCAAGGCAAATTTGCGTGAAGCCATTGCATTGGTCTTAGAAGCAAATCGTACCCTGGCTGAAGAGTCGATACAGAATCAAGACGTGATACGAGAGCCATTTGATTTAGCTGCTTTATGACATGAAGCGGCGTGATTTAATCCGGCACCTGGAGAAACATGGCTGCGAACTTTTACGGGAGGGCGGCAACCATTCCGTTTATTTAAATCGAATGATACAAGCAGTGTCAACCGTGCCGAGACATCGCGAGATCAATGAGTTCTTGGCAAGGCGCATTTGCCGAGATTTACAGGTTCCACTACCGTGAAGGCTGTTGAGTTCCGAAATGGCCGCTTTGGAGCGGGCCGATGGTTTCAAGACGCCAGCAGGCAACAGTTTCACCAGCGCATTGGCGAGCCGGTGGAATCCACCCGGGATTAGATAGCCGCGTCGAGCCTGACATTGCGAATGCACGGTAACCAAGGAGGCCCGGACATCGGCGCTTGAAGTATTGGGCGCACCCTCAGACAAGCCTAAACAGCGAGGAAGAGGGTGGAGGTGGCCGGGAGTCGGAGGTGCCCATATGAGTGTTGAGCGCGGGTAACGCCGTGGGAGCAAAGGGGCACCGGTTTGAGATAATGGACAGGGGAAACATGCCCCGACACCGAGCGGACTCTGAGCATGGCCACTGAACTTGTTCGTTTCACGCAATGGGCGAGGGAAGACCTCTGCCCTACCCAGAGCGGATGACTCAGACTGGGAGCCGGATGGCGTAACGTTCCAAGTCCGGTTCTGCGAGGG
>NZ_JBEUDO010000096.1:0-4065 GCF_050584665.1 Nitrosomonas sp. ANs5 | reverse complement strand
GCAGAAAATACTGAAAATGGTTCATAGGCATAATAATTTATTGATAGATAGCTGTTTTAATACTAATTCTGTAATTTTTAGTAGCAATATTTACTAAGTCCTGCTATTTTTCTACTAATTATTCACATATTAGTAGATTTATCATTATGAAAATCCCAGTCACGCCCCCAAAATACGATGCATTATTCCAAAATATCGTGCGCGACGGTCCGAGCAGATATTTAGAACTGATCTCTATGCCGATTCGGCCAGATCCCAAGGGAAACTATTATCACTGGGACAAACTTCGCCATTTGATACCGCCAGATGGGCTTAACAGCGAGGAATGGTGGTTTGCTGTCAAGACTGCCCGTATGGTGCAGTTCAAGCCGATTCCACATGCGGATGCGCATGGAAAACCCTTTCGGTATACACAACCAGATGTTGTGATGCGCTTGCTACACGAGATAACCCGTGATGCAAGTGGTGTTATACAGAGTAGCACGGCAGTTACAAATCCACAGACTAAGGACGCGTACCTGCTTAATTCCCTAATTGAAGAAGCAATTACTTCAAGCCAGCTTGAGGGAGCATCCACAACGCGAAAAGTTGCAAAGGAAATGATCCGCCAAGGCAGGAAACCTAGAGACGACTCTGAAAGAATGATCATCAATAACTATCACGCAATGCAATTTATCAGCGAGATGAAGGAGGAGAAGCTTACCCCTAAAGTAATTCTTGAATTACACCGCTTGCTGACAACAGGCACGACGGACAATCCTTCCATGGCAGGTAGACTAAGGAAAACCGATGACATCTATGTTGGAGATGAGCGCGATACGACAATTTTGCATATGCCACCCAAGGCAGCAGAACTAGAACAACGACTAGAAAACCTTTGTCAATTTGCCAATGACAATCAGATAACTGATTTTATGCATCCTGTTATAAAGGCCATTCTTCTGCACTTCATGCTTGCCTATGACCATCCATTTGAAGATGGCAATGGCCGCACCGCTCGGGCGCTGTTTTATTGGGGCATGCTTAACCAGGGTTACTGGCTTATTGAATTTATCTCAATATCGCGAATAATCAAATTGGCTCCAGCTCAATATACACGCGCATACTTATACACGGAGACAGACGACAACGATGTCACTTACTTTGTCGTACATCAATTAAATGTAATCATTCGGGCGATTAATGATCTATATGAATACCTGGACAGAAAGTCTAAGGAACTGCGCTCAGCAGAATCTTTCTTAAAGCAGTCTCCGACGTTACGCGCCATATTGAATCATCGTCAAATCGCGTTGTTAAACAGGGCCCTAAAAGATCCTCAATCCATATTTTCCATAGCAGGTCATCGCGGCTCACACAACGTTGTTTATCAAACGGCTAGAATGGATTTATTAAACCTGTCCAACCTTGATCTTTTGGTTAAGGAGAAAATTGGAAAGGGATTTCTTTTTACCGTACCAGTTAATCTCAAGGACAAGCTGGAAAAATTTGGAAATTAAATTATTAGAGCAATCTCCTTGACGCCCATCGCTCTGCGGTGATGATCGAACACAACCCCGACGTCATGGCCAGGTCTCATAGCGGGGAGTATAATTACCGCATTGCACATTAAAAACAACGCGTTACTATGATTTATTCATACAAACAACATTTTCCCCCTGACCTGCCTCATTTGGCAACTTAAATTCTTAGAGATGCCCTATAGTGAACGCCGGAATGCGCGCCGATTTCGGGCATGGCGTAGGCGTCTGACAGATAGGCCTACCACATTTCTGTCCTGCTGGTATCGCTTGACGAAAGCGTCATCCCCCAACAACGCTTTGTGATGAAGTGTCAGCGAAAAACGCATGCATCACATAGGCGCTTTCTGACCAGGAGGCTGTCCGAGAATAGACTGATCTACTGTGGACGAGCCTGATTGGCCGGTATCAATCAGTGGCTTAAGTTCAAGGCAACGGCCGTTTCAAATCACACGCTATAAAAACAGACTTAATCTGGAGTTTATGAATGGAATACCTTAACCAAGCCTGGATCATGTTAAAACTGGGCGGGATCATTATTCTGCCGCTATCTTTGCTGGGTGTCATTGCGCTGGCGATAATGCTCGAAAAAGCATTTGTTTACTGGCGCTTCGCTCGTCTCTCAAACGATTTATTGAATCTCATCGAGACCTATGGTTTCAAGTGGGAAGATCTGGAAAAAATCCTGTCAGGACTGGATAAACGCCACTATTACAAACGCTTCTTTGAAGTAGTGATTTCCAATCGGCACCAACCATCCTGGTGGACCGAATCACGCGCAGCGGATGAAGCCCAGCTCATTGAAAGCTCACTCGCTCGCCGACTCTGGGCACTGGAAACAATCGTGACGGCCGCGCCGCTACTGGGGCTCGTGGGAACCGTTGTCGGCATGATGCGCGCCTTTCAAGTTATCGGTAGTGAAGGTATTGTCAACCCGACCGCAGTGACAGGCGGTGTTGCCGAGGCACTGATTGCAACCGTTATTGGTCTGATTATCGCGCTGGTTGCGTTGTTTGGATTCAATTACTTCTCACGCCTGCAATCACTAACGATGGATGAAATGGAACGTCTCGGCACGCGCCTGATCGATCATATTCGGCTGGATCAGAAGGAAGACACCCATGAAACTGCGTAAATCCAGGACACCCCGAAAAGGTTATATTCAGATTATTCCCATGATTGATGTCATGTTTTTTCTGCTCGCAACATTTATGCTGGCTTCGTTATCCATGCAGAAGCTGGATTCTCTGCAAGTCAGCTTACCCGAAGGCCAAGCCGAGAAACTTAGCGCCGAAAAACCGGTGACTCTAACACTGACCAAGGATAGTGAAATTTTTATCAACAAAGAATCCGTTACCCTCGACACTCTGGCTACCACGCTCAAACCGCTGCTTCAAGATGCCAAGCAAAAATTGATTATTTCGGCGGATAACGAAGCGCCACAAGGTGTTGTGGTTCAGGCGATGCTCCGAGCGAGAAGTGCAGGCGTGCAGCATTTTCTGATCGCGGTTCGGCATAAATAATTACTATATCCCTTAATAGTTTGAAAGAATCCGTAGTGATGAATAGCTCCAGATCAAAGGAAATCCAGCTCTGGTGGCCGCTGCCGCTGGCTGCGCTACTTTGGCTGATCATGATCTGGACGTTCGGTTTTTTCCTGACGGAACCCGAAATTGCAGTCAATATTGCTATCCCTGATGCAATAGAAGCGGAATTTCTGGAGCTTCCAGAACTCGCACAGCCCCAGGAAGCCATCCCACCGCCACGCAAAGGCATCGAGACGCAACCCCAGAATGAAGCGCAGAAAGCAAAAACAGCACCGGACCCGGTCAAGCCGCCGCTGCCACTTCCGCGCCCCCCCACCCCACCCAAGCCGTCGCCACCTGTCAGGCAAGATGCGATTGAAACCACAAAAGTTACGCCCCCTAAGGAAGTAATCAGAAGCGAGGTTCCACAAAAAGAGAAAGTCGCCCCACCGGCGGCCGATCTATCGGAGTATATCAATCAGAGAAGAGCGCAACGTAGGCGTTTGACCGGCATTCCTGATGGGTTTGAGAACAACAAAAATATCAACCCGGAACCACAGCCGTCAGCGGAAGAGATCAGAATGGCGAGAGTCAAACGCAACCTGCAAATGCCCGGTACCAGCGGCGTTTTTCGGATCATCAAAATGGGTCCGCATTATGCACAGTTTTCATTTCGCGCCTGGACAACCGGCGGCGGCAACCCACGGCGAGAACTCATCGAAGTAGAAGCAGGGCCGGACGGCGACATTCAACGCGCAATCATCCGCAGAATGATCCAGCTCATTCGCCAGTATCATCAGGATGACTTTAACTGGGAATCAGATCGCCTTAATCGCGTCGTTGTCCTGTCCGCACGCCCAGGAGATAACGAGGGGCTTGAATATTTTTTAATGCGAGAGTTCTTTGGAGAACCTATCCCGCCTTATTTACGCTAAGCGGCACTGTTCAGCTCAGTTTGTCTTTTGGGCAGGAAGGCAGGCCTCACCTCCTCTCCCCAAGCAAGGGGTCAAAGCTCCACC
>NZ_JBEUDO010000095.1:0-4094 GCF_050584665.1 Nitrosomonas sp. ANs5 | reverse complement strand
AATCGCACATCATCAGTTGAGCTGATCGGTACGCATGAAATGATAGCAAGTATGCTTGGTGTGCGGCGTGAAGGCATCAGCGAGGCTGCCTGCAGCTTGCAGCGCGCTGGCATCATCCGTTACCGCCGTGGGCGTGTCACAGTGTTGGATAGATCTCGCCTGGGGGCCAAAGTTACCAAAGATTATCAGTTGGTTAAGGAAGAATATGCCAGGCTGATTCCCGGTGTGAGCAAATTATGATGGAAGCTATCCTCTTCCGCCTTGCTAGTACTCCGTTCCGTCAATTAGCTCACAAATGAAATCGATGGATTCGCCTGCCAGGCTAGGCGCAAACCGCAGTCATAGCCGTAGCTATGGCGAGGATTTGCAACAACGCATGACAGGCGAAGGCGCGATTTCATGTAAGCGTTTTGGCGGAACGGAGTACTAGACAAACCTATAACCATACTTGTATCCGTCTTTTGTACGGCAGCGCACATACCTGATTCCTTTTATGCCGTAAGCTATAAATTGTGATAGGTTGATTTGCTTCACATAGGTGGAGTTATAGATGCTCTTGCCAAAGGATATAAGCAATACATACTGCAGCTAAGTTAGTTGAAGCTATGCCTATCGGATTAATAGCGACAATTTGCAATGGCAAATTCTTACAAGGAGATTGGAATGGGTAAATACCTTCTGGCATGGCTACTCGGCGTTCCAACGTTCGTACTGGTCATCATTTATTTGTTGTACAACTAAAAATATTACAACCAAATTGGTTTTATCCTGAGCCGTTTGTGCTGATGGGATCGGACGATAGGCGGGATAGTGCAAGGATTTCCCGCAGCTGATTCAGCCTAAGTATGACGCATTCTTGGCTGACCATTAAACTGAAGGAGAGACACAAATGAATATTTTGAAAACATTTATAGTCATAGCAATTTCGATGACTTTTATTGCTGGACTTCCCGCATGCGAAAAAAAGAACTCGGCAGAAGCAGTAGGTGAAAAAATTGATGATGGAGCCGAAAAAGCGGGTGACGCCCTCGATGAAAAGATCGACTACTAGAAGTCGGGGTTAAGAGTGCACTGAATAAGTAGCTGCACACACTGTATCAGACGATATTGGCCAAGATGGCGTCGCCATTAAATTTTCCATAACACGGTATTCAAGCTGCTTGGTTGCGTTGCGAGTCAAGACTGGGAATTAAATAGTCCATGCGCATTCTCGCGCCTTACCGGGTAGCTTGAAAACTACGCACTTGGTCACGTTCAACCGAAGAATCTGGAATGATCGATTGAAGCGCTATGGACCCTAAATTTTTTGGTACGGGGTTAGGTAGGATTTTGACGCGAATTGGTTCCTGCGTTAAAAACACCATGTGAAGCGTTGTGGCGTCAGATTCGCCGATTCTTCGATCAACATCAGATCTCGCGTTATACCGAACATCTCTCCTATTGTACTGATGACGGGCATTTATATGACCTGCTTCCGATACCTTTTCCCGAGGAGGCTGTCAAATACGTCGCTGCACGTTTGCTTACCGTATAGACCCGTTGCCAGCAGTTGAGCAAACTGTGCTGCGGTAGCCGGCTGGCTTAAAAAATAGCCTTGCGCCTCATTGCAATGCTGTTGCTTCAGAAAGGCTAGCTGCTCCTGTGTCTCCACACCTTCTGCGATTACTCGCTGCTTGAGGCTGGCACCCAAGGTGATGATGGCGTTGATAATAATGCTGTCATTGTTACCGCGACCAATGCCTTGTACTAATGAAGAGTCTATTTTGAGAATATCAATTGAAAATCGATGCAGACAACTCAAGCTGGAGCTACCGGTGCCAAAATCTTCTATTGCCAGTTGTATCCCGATATTTTTGAGTTGCCGGAGTATCATGACACTTGATGCGGCATTGCGCATCAACACACTTTCGGGTATTTCCAGTTGCAGGCAACATGGATCCAGCCCGGTTTCATGCAAGATGGCTTGCACACTGCCAACGAATCCTTGGGCGTATAATTCCTGTGCAGAGATGTTTACGGCGATGGACCCCAGCTCTAGTCCTGCGTGCTCCCAGTGCCTAGCTTGCATGCAGGCTTCACGTAATGCCCAGCGGCCGATCGGCACTATCAGCCCGCAGTCTTCCGTAATCCGAACAAAACGATTGGGTTGCAACATGCCCCAATCCGGATGCGCCCAGCGTAACAATGCCTCGGCACCAGTGATCATGCCGTTTTCCAGGTTGACTCGAGGTTGGTAAAATAACACAAATTCTTGTTGTGCTACCGCACGTCGCAAATGGGTCTCGATGACTTGCCGCTCGACAGCGAGGACATTCATCTCGTCCTTGAAAAACTGGTAATTGTTCCGACCCTTTTCCTTGGCATGGTACATTGCAATATCCGCATTCTTGATCAATGTTTGCGTGTCCTGTCCATCTGTCGGATAAATACTGATACCGATACTGGTCGTCACGTGCAGCTCATGCCCATTAATAGCATGCGACTCTGCCAGTGCGGCAAGTATCTTGTCGGCAGTCAAGGCGGCATTTTGCGCTTGTTTGTCTTGTGTCATCAATATGACAAATTCATCACCCCCCAACCGGCCGACTGTATCGGAGTGCCGTACACAGGCGCATAATCGTTGCGCAACAGATTGCAGCAGTTTGTCTCCGTTCTCATGTCCTAGAGAATCGTTGATATGCTTGAAATTATCCAGATCCAGAAAAAGCAGGGAAAGCTGCGTGCCGCGCCGTTTTGCTATGGAGATTGCCTGTGTGATACGGTCGTCAAGCAATACGCGGTTGGGTAGATTGGTCAGAGAATCATGCTGCGCCAGATGCGCCATTTTCGTGATCATCCCCTGTGCCGCCGAGATGTCGTGGAATACAATTACAGCACCGACAATCTTTCCATTCACGTCGTGGATCGGCGCAGCCGAGTCTTCAATTGCCGCTTCACTTCCATCGCGCCGGATTAAAACCGTGCCGGCAGTCAATCCCATGGTCTCGTCCCACTTCAGGACCCACTCAATTGGATTAGGCACTGGGTCATGTGTCTTCTTATTAATGATTTGCATGACTTTGGTAATGGATTGCCCGTGCGCTTCTTCTCTCGGCCATCCAGTCATAGATTCCGCCGCCATATTCATATAGTTGACATTGCCCGACATATCAGTGCAGATGACTGCATCACTGATGGAGTTGAGCGTGATTTCAGCACGGTTTTTTTCTATGAAGAGTGACTCTTCGGCGTTTTTGCGCTGGATGATGTTGCTTAATGTTTGCGGTATCAGATTGTTGTTAAAGTAATCCCTTGCTAGACAACCTTGCGCGCCACGCTGCGCTATATCTGTTGCAAGTATGTCGTTATCCGTCTGAACGAGTACCAAAACCGGCATTTTAGGCACGATAGAAAACAGCCTATCTAATGTCGCAATGCCTTTGCTATCGGGCAGCGACAAATCTACTAACATGACGTCGATACTTTTACCTGTCCTCAATCGCGCAAGTCCATCGTGGAGTCGTGTCACCCATTCAACTTGAAATGAACCGTTTTTTGCCTGACTGAGCGTATCCTGTAGTAACTTAGCATCGGTGGTATCATTCGTGATAATCAGTACTTGGTACACCAATCAACCTCTCTTTCACGTTTGATAAAGGAATAGAGCCGTAATTTGCCCGCTATGTTCACGTCGCAAAGGCTGATGATCAAACATCCACTCAATCAGCAGCATCAGTAGAATGGAGCGGAAGCTCGGCTGGCAACAACAGGATTGCTGGAATTACTCTTTGTCATCGCCGATTTCATGGCCTACAACGCCACCGACCGCTGCACCACCGACTGTTCCGAGAGCGCTGCCACCTGTGAGGGCTGCGCCTCCTACAGCACCGACACCCGCACCGATCGCTGTGCTTTTATCTTGTGCTGTCATCCCGGAACAACCACTCAAGCTGAATAATACGACTATGACAAGCGCGCTAATAATTGCAGTTGCTCGTATTGCTTTCATTGAAGCACCTCTTTATTGACTATCAAACTATAGGACTTCCTATGGTTATCAATTAATAATAGTCGCAGCGTCCATCGCTGTCGGTTCGGTAACACACATACGCGTC
>NZ_JBEUDO010000094.1:0-4200 GCF_050584665.1 Nitrosomonas sp. ANs5 | reverse complement strand
GATATTGATGTTTCGCCAATAGTCATAGATGGAAGTTGGGGCACAGGCAAAACTGAATTTTGTCACAAGCTCATTAACTTGATGCAAAAGAGTGAAACACATCATTTGATCTATATTGATGCGTTTAAAGCAGATCACGCGAATGAGCCTTTAATGACGGTACTCGCTGAAGTCATTAAAGTGCTGCCAGAAGGCGAGAGCAAACAAAACTTGATGAGAAAGGCGTTACCAGCTGTACGATATGGTTTAAAAACACTTGCGAAGGCAGGTGTTTCACACATACTTCGACAAGATGCTGCAAATGTGGTAGACGAGTTTGACAAAGAAATTCAGAAAACAGCAGATAAAGCTATTGATGCTACGGTTGAATCGTTACTTAAAGATCATGTTAAAGCTGAGCAGAACTTAAAAGCATTCCAAACAGCACTTGCAGAAATATCTGCTAAAAAACCAATCATCTTGTTTGTCGATGAACTTGACCGCTGTAGACCCAACTTCGCCGTAGATATGCTTGAAATAGTCAAACATACCTTCGATGTTGATGCTGTCAGTTTTATCCTTGTCACGAATACCCAGCAGTTAAAAGCTTCAGTGAACCACTGCTATGGTCATGCTGTAGATGCGCAACGCTATTTAGATAAATTCGTAAAATTTACTATTAATTTACCTGAAACTGTAAATACTGGTAGGCACAAAGAAACCATTGCAGCAATTGAATACTATAAAAACCTAGTGTGTAATAGTGCTTTGCTGAAGGAATATAGACTTTATGAATGTGGATCAATTCGAATAATAGAAAAGCTTATAACTGTAAATAAATTATCCCTACGAGAAGATGAATCAGTTGTAAGACACATTGAGATTTACGTCACACTTTCCAGGCACAATTATTTAACTCGAAATGCTACTTTCGGAATTAAATTACTGACAATTTTTGCAATTACTTTATATTGCATAAAGCCAGAAATAGCCACTTCAATCCTCAATAATAAGCTAGATGCAAAATTATTGGGAAAAATTTTTGGAATTAACAGCTTATCTTCAGAGCAACAAAGAAATGCAGCGGACGAAGAAATAATTTATTATTTGTTAGGTAGCTCAGCACAAATTAATAGCGATATTTTTACACCGTCAAACAAAAATGCTGAAGTATGGAAGAACCAAAGCAGCCAATATTTTACAGGTTTGCATACGCTACAGTATGACAATTATTCATTAATATGTGTAGAAGCTATTCAAGTTCTGGCGATGTGCTAATGAAGGGGACCATGACAACAATTCCCCTGGATTGGGTAATCAGGTGAAGTATCTCTTCCGGGGGCTGATATCCCACAGATACGCAAACGGGAGATCGCTACAGCGACAATTGCTCTAAACAAGAGGAAGCAAGCGCCGCAACTGTCGCCTAAGTCGCTATTGTCGCTGTCACAAACCAGTTACCCGCCGAAACACAAACGGCAAACGATGCTGCATCGGGCTGAAGATTAAATCCATCAGTCATCAGAGTTACAGCCTAACCGCTCCGCAAGATCATTGATAGCTTCTTGAATAATCTGGCGTCGAGTATGTCCAGTTTTCTTGACCAGCCGCTTAAGATTCGCGTTGGCAACAGAATTTATATTTGTCTGCAGGCGGTGCAATATCTCGACGCCTTCCACGTAACCCGTTTCCGAATCTAGCCCGTAGTGTTGGCTACGATACCGCTTTTGTTTTTCAGCATTCGTTAAACCCACTCCTAACTCCTCTCGTTGATCGAACATGGTTACACTATATCTGGTTATAGTGTAACCGTTACGCCTATAGTCTCTTATCGACCCATAACCTCAGATTGTAACAGTCAGTCATCATAGTTACAGACTAACCGTTCGAGTTAAGAAAGCACCAGAACGGCGGGCAAATAATGCTTCGCAATGGTTAGCAAAAGCTGTGGAACTACCTGCAAATTTTGCCAGGCACTGCTAGCGCCAATCTCCTCCCCGGGGATCAAGTGCAATCCGGTCGTGCCGCTAGTGATATGAATCGGCCATTGAAAACACCCCCACAGGCTCGGAAAAAACCGCCGAAAGCTCTTGTGGTTATTGGGTTACTTCCTGCAAATGCAGAGAAGATGGAGTGTTTGCTGAGAGCTTATTCGCTAGCCAGAAATTAGGCGCTATGAATAATCATTATCCTTCCTTGACATAAAGTAGTTACCCACAGCTTTATCCCCGGAAATTGTGGATAACGAGGTTTGGGAGCTACTTAAAGGTTGTGCAGGATCGCACCGTAATAGATTTAGAAATCTCGCTATTTTGGAGATCACGTTTTAGCTAGTACAATTCACGGCGGATGGGAATAGCTTACAGGCTTTAAATCTAAAGAGTGGGCTAGAATAAGCTGCTTTTGAATTGCTGATAAAGGTCACATGAACAACGAACAAATAAAACAGCTAGAAAAAGAACTTTGGGATTCAGCAGATAACCTGCGTGCTAATTCCAAGCTAACAGCAGCAGAGTATAAAGACCCTGTTCTGGGGTTGATCCTGCTACGTTATGCTCAGAACCGCTATGAAGAAGCCAAAATCGCGATAGAAGCTTCAATTCCAGAAGGGCCACGAGGAAAACGTGCTGCGACACAAGCAGATTTTCAGGGTGTCGGTGCGATGTTGTTGCCTGAGAAATCGCAGTATGTGTACTTAGTTAATCTACCCGAGGGTGATAATATCAATGAGGCAGTCAATGAGGCCATGCGCTTGATAGAGGCAAGCTATCCTGATCTCGTAGGTATCCTGCCGAAAAAATATCAAGAATTGGAAGCAGAATTGCTGAGAGAAATGATCCGTGTATTCAACAAGGATTCAGTGAAGAATCTGAAGGGTGATGTATTCGGACGGATTTACGAATATTTCCTGATGAAATTCTCCATGAGCGGTGCAGGTGCACAGGAAGGTGGCGAGTTCTTCACCCCGCCATCACTGGTGCAGCTGATCGTTAATTTCATCGAACCGGATCACGGAATTATCCATGATCCAGCTTGTGGTTCGGGCGGTATGTTTGTTCAGACTGGCCATTTTGTGAGAGACCATAGCAACCGTGCTGTAAATGAAGCGATCAAGGTGTATGGCACCGAGCAGAAATCCAACAATACCCGCCTCGCAAAAATGAACCTTGCAATTCATGGTATCGAGGGAAAAATCATCGAGAGCAACAGCTTTTACTCTGATCCGCATGATCTGGTAGGCAAATGTGATTTCGTAATGGCAAATCCACCGTTCAACGTCAACAAGGTAGATAAGAGCAAAGACTTTGTGAAAACCGATAAGCGGCTATTCAGTGATGTAGGCATTCCGAAGGCTGATAACGGCAATTACCTCTGGATTCAGTATTTCTATCATTACCTCAATGAGCGTGGCCGTGCTGGATTCGTTATGGCATCTTCTGCTACTGATGCAGGTGCTAGCGAGAAGCTGATTCGTCAGAAACTGATAGAGACTGGAGCGGTGGATTGTATCGTGGCCGTAGGTAATAAATTTTTCTACACTCGCTCGCTTCCCTGCCATTTGTGGTTCTTGGATCGTGGTAAGAAGTCAGAAAACAAACGCAACATCCTAATGATTGATGCGCGCAATGTTTATGTTGAAGAAGATCAACATCGCTTTTTTGATGATGCACAAATGGAAGGACTGACCGCTATCGTGAAGGCATACCGTGGTGAGGATGTTTCCGATCAGTTTAAAAGCAATCCATGGTTGAAGGAGCATTTTCCCAATGGAAAATATGAGGATGTTGAAGGTCTATGTAAAATCGTCGATGTGGTAGAAGTTGAAGAAAATGATTGGAGCTTAACGCCAGGCCGCTATGTAGGGTATTCCATCGAATTGGATGAAAATTTTGACTATGCCTCACGTCTCGGTGAGATTCACAGTGAATTGGCAAACTTAAATAGTGAAGCAAACACTCTCATGCTAAAAATCTTAAAAGGGGTAGTATGACAAAGAGCTGGACGAAATCGACGCTTGGTGAGTTATGCAAAGACTATGGAGGTAAAATACAGACCGGTCCGTTTGGATCTCAGCTTCATAAAAGTGATTATGTCGATGGAGGTATCCCTGTTGTTATGCCGAAGGATATTAATCAGCAAGGGATAGATCTTACATCGGTAGCTAAAATTAGTTCAGAGACTGCTGCACGTCTATCACGACACAAACTGTATAAAGATGAA
>NZ_JBEUDO010000093.1:0-4268 GCF_050584665.1 Nitrosomonas sp. ANs5 | reverse complement strand
AGTGCCACGTCTCTCATAACCTCAACTTCTCGAACCGCCCGGTGCGGACCCGCATGCCGGGTGGTGTGGCAGGGGCGCAGCTTATAATGGCTGCCCCCTATGCCGATTTGCACAAGATTTGATTTGCGACCGGTTTTCTGCACAATGGTCACAACCAGCGCCGGTATATACCGCGGGACCAAACACCTGATACCATTGTTTGTATTGCAAGTGATTCAATACTGCCTCAAGCCAGTAATAGAGGATACGCCCGAGCACTTATAGTGGCTAGATGTCAATTTCCATGATGCAGAGCCAGAGACTTCTCTTCCGTCCGGCGAAACGGTAAGGTAGAGCTTGTATGCCCGATTCGTTCCGGCATCTTGCAAGGTTCCGGATAGCTTAAGCGTATTGCCCGCCAAACTACCTTTCAATAACCCGGTTTCCAGTTGCGCAGTCAAAAAAGTTCCGGCCTGATTAATCGCAGTAATGTAATTATTCTGCAGTCCCGCACCGATTCCGCAGCTATTGGGCCCGGCAGTTTCAACCATTCCCCAGTTACCAGTGAGATCTGCAGATGACTGAGAAATAATGAAATATTCGATATTCGAATATTCACTGAAACCTTGCTTATCTCCAGCTTGAACAGCAATATAAAAAGCAGCCCCGTTCCATAATGTCGCAGAAAAACTGGTATCCGATCCAACATTCAAGCTGCTTATCGAATTCGGACCAGCGCAGGGATATGGCGCATAGTTCAGTTTGTATTCTGTTGCACCTGGCACTCTGGTCCACGAAGCTGTAACAGTGAACCCGCTGGTTGAATAAGTAAGTACTGGTGCTGCAGGCGCCGCGGCCAACTGCATCGAGAGAGCAAATAGTATCGATGCGGATAGACATGCTACAATTTTTTCTCTCATTTGCACCTCTCCATACTTTCTCATCTGTTGTGAACATATTGGTTGAAAGTCAGCCGATAGCCAATCTTCAATCCGCCTAGAAACGCCTCGCTGTCAATTCCAACGCTTCATGCAGATACGCAGCCAAGGTTATTTCATGACCATTGTCATATTTCAATATGTACTTGAATATCGTACCAAGGTCGCATCACACTAAAATCAGGCTATGATCATTTCAGGCACATGCCTAGGAGTATCGATCCGTGGCAGGCCATTCATTCATGAATTTCTTTAGCCTGATACCGCCAAAGGTATTGCCCTTTCGCGCCTGAAGCGGCAGCAAGGATGCGCCTATCTGCACATGACTCTGCAATCAAAAGTTGCAGCGCTTACGCAGACCTGGACGAAGGAGGAGACTGGGGAGGAAGACAGCCGGGCCAGTTTCGTGTACAATGGTGTATTAAAAATCCAACAGCAACAAATGTTGTGTCAGCGTAACACCAACGTTTGAATTAATTAAAAGCAGGCCCGCTGATGCGGGTTTATTCTTTTAGCTCTCGAAAATATTCATAAATGTTGCTGGCATAAGCCGGCAATCCCCGCGTTAGTACGTGTCTGACAAAACAGTGTCGCTTAATATCCTTATCAAAGCTACACGTGCGACACTCGTATCCATTTGATGCAAATTAGATATTTAAAAATTTATTTTAAGAAATGACTGAATAAGTCATATAGTTAGCGGCAGCAGGCTGTTTTCAAGCTGGATTTATCAGTTGACCGATATCTTTCATGGTCAACCTATTGCGAGACAAATTATCAACGGTGATCTGCATTAACTCACCCGGCTGGTGACAATGCTGCAGGTCGAATTACACGACCTGCAAAGCACAGGGTGGCGCCACAACGCCTTGAAGTGGCACAATCTTGCAACCAAAATCGTGTCTTGCTCTGCGCCCTGAAAATCGCACATCACAGCCCACCCTGCTGAGGAATCCAGGCTCAAAGCAGACTCAATAGGCTTGCTGACTGCATACAAACTCTTTTATATATAGTTTGTTCTGCCCGCGTTTGTCTCGCTATCCAACTTATTCAGAACTTTTCTGATTTAAAACATCATCACTTCGATAGATGTTTTAAAACATTGTTCATCAATAGAGAGGTACTGATTATGGCTAAAGAAGAACTTATTGAACTGGAAGGAAGAGTAACCGACGTTTTACGCAACCAATGCTATCGTGTTGAACTGGAGAATGGCAAAGAAATTCAGGCTTATACGTCGGGCAAAATGCGCCGTTTCCGGATACGCATAGTACTGGGTGATCGAGTCAAACTGGAAATGTCGCCTTACGACCTAAGCAAAGGCCGCATCAACTATCGCATGAAAAACTAGGCCTTGTTGCTATTATAGCGGAGCCAAATGCAGGCTGAGATGAACCGGGTAAAACCGGTGCAGTCTCCAGCCATTTTCCGCGCGCTGTGAGAACATGTGCTGGCCAATCAAAACCGTGCACTTTTCTCAGCTAATGTCTGCGACCGGCAGCCCCTGAAAAGGCACTTCCGAGCGACGCACTGCATCCTCTGAAAGATACGGCATGATCGCAAGTTTATTAGATCCCCGATTCTTCTTGGGATAATAATCCCTCGCCAGTTTTATGGTGCGCAAGCACACCCTTGCGGCGGTTACTGTCCCCGCAGCACAGGGCGTAGGTCATGCACCATGGCTGTGGTAAGGTGGTTTATGGCACTTCCTGCATTTTCTTTGATCATACACCCGGTAGGTAATACATTACATAGCGTAATTTTGCTACCCTCGCCGAGAATAGTTTAGAAACATGTCATAAAGATGAAGCATTTAATCGAGACCAAGCTACAATCCCTGCAACCGCAGTTTTTGGAAGTCATCAATGAAAGCCATAGGCACAATGTAGCAGCAGGATCAGAATCCCATTTCAAGGTAACAATTGTTTCTGATCAATTCAATGGAAAAATGCTGCTCACACGTCATCGAATGGTTAACAAGGTTCTGGCGGATGAGTTGGCTCATTCCATTCATGCGCTTGTGCTGCACACAATGACCACCGAAGAATGGCTTGAAAAGAGCGGTACGCTCAGCCAATCTCCACCATGTCTTGGGGGGTCAATGTCCCAATGACAACCCATCGAATACAACTGCAAGAATCACAAACGCATCCTCGCAACAATCAAACCATGCAGAGGACTTATTTCGCTTTAACTCTTTAAGAGAGGGACCGGAAAGTCTCGGGACGAAAATCACCCCCCCCTACCGCGATCATATGCACTGGACCGGGTTGTCAAAGGACGGCAAGAGCTTGATCATTACCAGCATGCGGCCTGACCTGGGCTCTCGGGGTGGGCATGACGAGTGGATTTCACATCAAAATGCAGATGGCGAATGGCAGGAACCCATCATGCCTTATCGCACCGGTATCACCCAATACCGGTGCCCCGCTTGGTCGCCATTTACAATCTTGTGGCGATATTTGAAAAACACAGATCACTGTCCGCGTGGCTCATGATTGCCGCTCTGGGCAATGTCTGCCACTCGCACCAGCCGCGGCCAGCGATCATGTATCCATTGGTAATCCTTTGGAGTTTCTTCAGTTACCACATAGACCCTCTTCTCACCACCTCGCTCGGCAAGTAGCGCCTGTATCATCATTCCGGATTCCAGCACTATCCAATGAGACTTCTTTTCGTTGTCTTTCTCCATGAAACTATCGGCAGGAATCAAGACCGGCCTGGGATGCCAAGGTTTCCACTTGCCCGCCTTGATTGAATCGAGCCGCGCCCACCCGCCATTTGGAAACTTCCCAGGGCCTTCATTCTGACGTTTCCCCCAAAGCACCCAAACTACATCGCCGTGACGAAGCTTTATTGGCAGCTTGGCCTCTGGTTGCGGGAAGTATATCTTATTGCCTTGATATTGGATGCCACCACACATGAACAAAGAAAAAATGAAAACTATTATACAAACGATTCTGATGGATTTTTTCCACAATTCCTGTGTACAAGCTTGTGGATAATCTGCAAATAACAGGACTAACTCACCTGCCGGCAATGATTATTCTGGACAGTCTAAATTTTAGACACCGATTATTGGTCAAGAGCACAGCAATATGCTGCAATTTTCCTTCATACCTCTGGACGCTAGCAATAAGCGCCGCATTATTGTGCATTCAATAGCGATAATGACAGCGCTCCATTTGCCAAGCGCACTGGTATTTTTCATATGCGCTCATTCCAGGTCGTTGTAGCGCGCAAATTCTGAGAATAGCGGCAGAGCCAGCGACTAGGAGGCTGTCCGAGAATAGACTGATCTACTGCGGACGAGCCTGATTGGCCGGATTTTTCGATCCTTTTCGTTAAATA
>NZ_JBEUDO010000092.1:0-4605 GCF_050584665.1 Nitrosomonas sp. ANs5 | reverse complement strand
TGGGGCTGGATTGTGGCGGCCACCGTGTTGCTGGGCGTCAATCAGGGCCTCTGCTGGTCCATGACTCAGACCTCGAAAATGGACATCACTCGGGCCGATGAGCGGGGCCTGACCATGGGCCTGAACGAGTTCTCCGGCTATGTGGGCGTTGCCGTTGCTGGTATTTTGACCGGCTATCTCGCCATTGGACTTGGTCCACGCATGGGATTGTTTGTGTTTGGCGCAGCGGTCATCGGTCTGGCCATTATCCTGACGCTCATCGCTATCCGTGAAACCCATGGATGGGCTAAGGCCGAAAGCACCCGTCATGCAAGCGGTGCGGTGACTGATCCAAAAGCCCGCTTACCCAAGAACATATCGGATACCCCGACCACCCGCGAGGTTTTCACGCTTATGAGCTGGCGTGATCGTCGAATGGCTGCGTTCAGTCAGGCCGGCTTGATTGAAAAGTTTGTAGACGCGCTGGTCTGGGTGTTTTATCCGGTCTACCTGTACCAACAGGGTCTGGGGCTCGGTGCCATTGGTTGGATTGTGGGAATGTATGGATTTGTTTGGGGTGGTTCCCAGTTTGTGACGGGGCGCCTGTCAGATCACATCGGGCGCCTCAAGCCAATTGTATGGGGCATGTGGTTGTGCGGCGGTGGCGTTGCATTGATGCTGCTCGGCAACGGTGTTATCTGGTGGTCTTTCTCAGCAGCTGTCACTGGTTTTGGTATGGCACTGCTTTACCCCAACCTGAGCGCGGCGGTGGCGGACATTTCCCACCCCAACTGGCGCAGCTCTGCCATCGGCATCTACCGCTTCTGGCGTGACCTTGGCTACGGCATCGGTGCACTGGCCTTCGGGATTATCGCCAACGTTACCGGAGTGGTCACCAGCGGTTTCTGGTTTGTCGCGATCGCGATGTTTCTTTCCGGCGCCCTGGTCATGCTATGGGGCGAAGAGACCCATCCACGTTTGAACCCTCAACGCGAATGAGGGGAAACCTCGCTCTTTGAACTCACTGTTCTGAAACTGGAATTTTTACTCCGAAATGTCTCATTGACCTGGTCATTCGAGACTGATATCCCGATCACCAAATGCTTTCACGGAGTCAATTAATCGCTTGGCCAAGGATGAGAACCGTGATGGCAGAGGCTACTCATTTGAAGTGATGCGAACCCGGATGCTGTACACCACCAAGCACAAGAAGAAGTCCTCGAAGACAAAGGAATCACCTTTCATGGGCAGGGCGATCACGACCTACAGTAAGAGCCACCCGCTGTCGAGAAAAACTTCGGTGTTGATCTATCAACCTTTTGGGAGGATTAAGCTGTCGGACGAGCAGGGAGCCCTTATCCACCATTTAATCCGGATACCCAAAATAAATAAAGCGCTCTGGAAAATAAAGGAGAGCCTAAATATATTTACTTTCCGACAGCAGCGCTGGCTTGTATGCTAAATGCCATCGACGATGGCATATCAATTTTTCTTCGTTAACCAAGTAAATAGTACTCCGTTCCGTCAATTAGCTTACAAATGAAATCGATGGATTCGCCTGCCAGGCTAGGCGCAAACCGCAGTCATAGCCGTAGCTATGGCGAGGATTTGCAACAACGCATGACAGGCGAAGGCGCGATTTCATGTAAGCGGTTTGGCGGAACGGAGTACTAGTATTAAAATTTCTCATCACCTGTCGGCTCGTTAGGTGTAATAGCATTCATGCTACGTCTAAGATCTGCTATGGTCGAATAGACGACTCTTCGAATTCGATTGACCCCACCAAGCGGCCGATGTTCGGATAGTGTATGCCAAGGTGTGTACGAAAGATTTTCACAGAATTCGTGCTGTGCTGGTTTGTCAAAGTTCTGCTTGGGAATCGTAATAGTAGCGACTTTAACAAACGGTGCCACATTCTCTTCCCACTCTTTCGTGGATATTTCAACGCTGAGTGCTGCGCCTGCTGGTGTGCTCGTATCACGCGTCTGGATCAGAAATTCGAAACAAGCGTCATTGGCATTGAGATGTTGCTGCATCGCCGCACGCAGGTAATTAGGATCCTGGGACTTGTCTGACGGAGGCGTGTTGTCCATTTTCACACAGGGTTTCGCAGAGTATTTCATTGCGCGCCGGTTAGCGCCAGCGCCGAGCTGATAAGGCACCGTAGACCAGTAGCGTGAGTAAAGCGGATTGCCGATTATCTTCCCGTTAATTTTTGCCGCGATGATCGAGCCTTCTATCCCGAGGACAAAAAGTGCAGATAACCCGGCCAACAGACCAGAACTGCGGCGCGCCTCGATAAGGCTTAAATATTTTTGCGGGTCGTCAATGAAGAACACGGGGTGATTGATCATCAAGAAATCCTGGGTATGGCTCTCATCAGACAAGAGCTTTGCCCCTGGGACACCCAAAAGCTTGACTGCCATGCCCCGTCCGTCACCTGCCCTATCATCGACACTTGGATCACTGCCACCGTTTGAAAAGCGGATCCAGGCCTGGTAGCGCGCGCCAGCCTGAAAAACACCATGTTGGTGTTCGTCCCGGAGCGTATCGTCAACCTGAAAGTCTGCTAGCACACAACCGTGGGCTTTGGCATGAACTTCGCGTCGCGCCGGAAGGTTATTCATATAGCGTGCCCTGATAGTTTGCTCGATGCTTTCCGTGATGGCTTGCGTAGCGGCTTCTTCTTCTGGCCAGGGTAACTCACCGAGTTCAGCATCATAGACAATATTGCTGGCCGACTTTGGCTGAATACCAGAGCGTCCTGCAGTCAGAGCCTGATTTTCTTCCAGAGCACTGCAAGCGGCCACAAGCACCAGTCCTGATAAAAGCACCGCAAACACAGGCAAAATTGAACAGGGAGGTAGTAATTGCATGATGCCCTCACGTAAAAGCGAGCTGATTGCTGGCCATTGGCTGGACAGGCCTAAAAATGGTAATGCGCTCCGAAACCGATATATTCGACTTTCTCTCTGAAAAACTGGCCGGTAGGAGAGTTGCCGTTGAAATATTCGATCAGGAATTGCAGCCTCCTGTTGAAGGCCTGTAAATTGTCAAATTGAAATCCGGCCCTGGCGGAAATATCAGTGTTCCAATTGTTTTGTTCATGATTCTTGAAATCGACTGCCAGAATAGGTCGCACTGATGCAAACTCCAGGCGCCATGGGCTTCTGAACTCTACGCCATATTGAACTGACCAAGGTTTGATTGTCGATGGCTCTTTGCGAAAAATCCCCCCTCCTCCACCATAGACTCGCATCCCATAGGGAAGCTCATAAGATAATCTGAGGTCAGCACCTTCGTAACTAAGATTGATACGCTCTAAATCAGATAGTTTTCTCAGCAAAAATTCATCGCCAAGATGAGAACTCTGATGGTAAACGCGAGCAAATGCAGAAACCTTATTCACCCGGAAACTGGAATAAAGCGATGCAATAAAATCTGTATTAATGAGATCAGTTGAGGAGGCACCAAGATTGAAATCACTGAAAACACCGGCCTGTAAACCTACCTCCCACTGCGCCATAGATTGCCCAAAATTGGCACGGTAAAACGGAAGCGTTTCACCAAAGCTGACAGATCCATTGTGATTTCCATCAATATTGTTTCCGACATAATTGCGATAAGCAGCAGAAAAATGTGCCCATCGCGGATCCGCTAGCAGCGGTCTAAACAAATGACCTGAAGGTAAAACACCGGTTGCGAGCATCGCCGAATCTGCAATCGGCAGACTTTTTTCCTCGGCAATTTCCATAATTGGTGTCGAAGACATGACGATGGGTTGTTCACCGGCATGTTCCACTACTTTAACTTCGGTAACCCCGGGTATCTCCGATAGCATCTGAATAATCCTAACTCGATCTCCTTCTGGGATGATATCGGCTGGAATAGTGATACTGCCGTTCTGTACTGTTAACGAAGCAATATCGATTTTGAATTCATACTTGAGCAGCCCGGTAGCATAACCAGCGATGTAAGAATCATCGGGGATCGCAGCACTGGCAGTGGCCATGCAAAATATCGAGACTATGATGATTAGCAGTAGCCTCTTAGCATCTCCGGATTTACTCAAAACGCTATCTATAAAACCTTGATCCGTGAACGTGATTTTTGTTTCGTCTTTTATATTCATCTATCTCTTATCCATCCCGCAGATACTCCAACAAGCAGTACCTCAAAAAGCGCATCACCTCATAGCTTGACTGCTTTGCACAACTTGCAGTGTATGGCTCTACTCGTCGCACCTGGGTTTTCTGAGTGCGCCATTCGCGACTCAAAGCAACGCACCATGCGGATTGATAAGCCTCCCCATTGCGAGGAGAGATACAATGCCGCGTTGAAAACCCAAGTGCGACGAGTAATATTCTCTGTCTTTACACTACAAGTTCACAAAAACCTGAAAAAGAATATGACAGGAACGGGGAATTTGGTATGTACGCTATCACACAAAAAGCGACAACACACAGAGGGCGGTCAGCCTAGCTTATTTCGGGGCGTCCAATTCCAGCAGAAGCCATACAGTGCTGTGCAGTCTTTGGAGCCACCTCTACCGGTGTATTGCTGTTTCTCTCCACTTTAGTACTCCGTTCCGCCAAAACGCTTACATGAAATCGCGCCTTCGCCTGC
>NZ_JBEUDO010000091.1:0-4796 GCF_050584665.1 Nitrosomonas sp. ANs5 | reverse complement strand
GATTCAGTGCGGAAATAGGGGATTTTGGGTGGTTTTGGGGGGAAAGCTGCGAAGTTGGGTTATCGTTATGGTGTCGCTTGAAGGAAATCTGTCGAGGTGAATGTGGCAGTTGAATGGCGTCTACACACAAGCCTTCAACCGTGCACGCAAAGAGAAATGCCAAGCTGCGCTCATATTATTCATCGTTCAATGACAGAAATGCAGGGATTGCAGCAGCTTATCAAACAGGCGACTATACAATGAGAGCGATAGCGGATGCATTCGGTCTGCATTATATGACTGTCAGTCGAATCGTTAAAAAATCTGGGATATGATATTTCATTGCAAGACCGACCCCCCGATTTACTGACCCCGCTTTACGCTATGAAATCACACATCCGCTGAGATTCCGAGCGCATGCGGCCTAAGTGGTGTATCGAGGTCTTGGTTTAGGAGCTGACCCGCTGCGGCAGAGCAGGTCGTGCGCTGCATGAGGTCGGCAAGCATGTGCGTTTATTCGATCCAAATGGAACGGGAGACTTCATGAAAATTTATCGCATCTTGGGGCAGATTGTTGGACTTTTATTGATAGTCACGTCGGCCACGGCTAATGAGCCTGGCAGTGATAATCCATTGGTCAGCCGATACAATGGTGCAACGATGCATGGCTACCTTGAACGCGAATATTGTTCGGTGTCCCTGCCTTCGGGCCCCATCCCCGGCGATGCCTACCGTAATCGCAGCTGATGGGATAGTGAGGTTCTTCAGGCAGTCGAAGTGCCTCTTGAAGGGCGCGTGACCTGGATTACCTATCAAGCGCCTGAAAACAAAAGCACATTGGAAATTCTGCGCAATTATCAGGACGCTCTTGCGGCTGGAGGTTATGAGGTGTGGTTCGAGTGTGCTGATAAAACAGGGTGCGGAAGGTGGATTGGCTCATATGTAAAAGATATCATTTTCCCTGATGTTTACTGGCGACAGCTGCGCAATGCCTTGCATCCTCCGGTGCTAGTGCGCGGCCATACGCGTGCATTGCTGGCCGGGCGTGAGGACGATGCCGGATCGGCCCATGTTTTCCTGTACATCATGGACCAGCAGCCACAATCCGTCATTCATCAGGTTGTGGTCGAAGGGCAGCCCATGCAGACTGGTCAGGTGCAGACTGGCATCCGTAGCGCCGATGAGCTTCAGGCATCGCTGACTACCGAGGGCAAAGCGATTGTGGACGGCATATTCTTCGAATATGACAGTGCCGAGATCCGGCCGGAATCGGCGGAAGCATTGGCGCAAATGGCCCGGTTAATGGAGATGAACCCTGGCATCGAAGTGCTGGTGGTGGGGCATACCGACAACCAGGGTAGCTTCGACTATAACGCCGACTTGTCCTTGCGTCGTGCCGCCGCCGTTCGTCAGGCGTTAGCGAGTAACTACGGTATAGCTATCGGCCGCATGATGGCCAAAGGAGCCAGCTTTATGGCTCCCATTGCCAGTAACGCCAGCGAGGCAGGGCGGGAACTGAACCGCCGGGTAGAGCTTGTACTCAGGTGAAAGGAGGCGCCTCATGAAACGGAGTTTGTTTTTACTTGGTAAGTTTTTAGTCCTGGCCATCGGGTTCATGATTGGTTTGCCGTACACGCTCCTGGCTGCCGACACGGAGGTGCCGATGCGGGGCAGTGAGATCAAGTTGTTCGTAAGTTGCGATGATTTCCAGGGCATGCCTTTCATACGGCCTGGCCAGACATTGAGCGGAGAGGACGGCTGGGATCTGCTTTCTGGTCATCACACCCCCAATTTTTCTTGCGCATGGCGCCAACAGGATGCAGCCCGCTGCCAGAGGCTCGGTTATCAGGTGACAGGAGGGCAATGGGAGCCTTGTTATGAAATGACGGATATCAGTCATGGTCCCGGCCGGCAACAGCAGACACGCAAGGAGGCAGAAACTGCTGTCCTCAACGAGCCGCTATCCAGCCAGGCCGCCGAAGTTCTCATCCGGGATTCAAGGCTGGCTGAATCGCAATATAGCAACGTTGTGATTTCAAAGCGTTCGGATAACAGTCCTATTGACTGGCAGTTCCAGATGTATGTGTTTACACCTGCCGAATGGTGGTTGCCGCAGGCCTCAAGGATTTATCTCACATACAGGTTCAGCCCGCCCGGATCGTCGCCACAGGTTATTGAGGCTGCTAAAAGTGCTTCCCCACCCGTACCAGCTGATGAGTCTGTAGTGACCTTTTTCCTGGATATGCTAAGGCCAGCCGAGTGCATCATTCCAACGGAGGCGTGTATCGTCAGGGATTTGCAAAGATCGCTTCAGGGGCTGGGTGATGCTGGCAATTATTTCCAGGGCCTTCAGCAGCAGGCAGAAGAGGCGCAGCGGAAAATGGAAGAGAAACTACGTGAGATCGAGTTTCAGTTGATGCCTGAGTCGGACGGATGAAGGGGGGTGGATGAAAGCGGTGACCGTCATCAGTATATGTACAGCGATATTGGTTCTTAGCGGCTGCGGTGCCGTGAGCGATGCGGATGAAAAAATTTTCGTGAACCATCGTCAACCTGACGAGCTCGAACGCCAATTCCTGTACCTGGCCCGCTATCTTGATTCTGCCAAGCCCTGCTTCCTGATTCATCCAAAGAGCTTATCAATAGGGCCGTTCAGCCCGGCCGGTACCAAAGTGAGCTTCATAAGAAGTATATGCTTTCGCGATGTCGCCTTTCATACAGGGGACAATACGCCCTGCCAACATGTACGCTCGGTGAGTACCTTTTTATACTCGGGTGACAAACTGAACGCCGCGTTCTGCCGTGAAACAGCAACTGGGCACGGGCGAGTATCCAATAACCTGAATATTCGGGAGATTGTAGCGCTGGCAGGATATTCGGAAAGCGACATTGATACATTTCTGGTCGCAGAAGGCCGCTTTTCAAGTGCCGAACGGGCCGCCTATTACCGGGATAACGAGCCCAGTGTGTTTTGGTTAGAAGTCATGGAGTATGTAATCGGCTCCCGGGAGTTCTTCGATCGAATCGAGACCTTGCCGGGTTTTGCCAGTGAACGAGATATCGAAGCGATGAAAAATGTTACTTGGCGGCCTCGCTTTCAGAAGGAATTACCGCCCCCCGAGGAAAGCTTGCCTAGCCTGCCGGAATTTCGGGTAAAGATCGAGTCTGCTATGCTACAAGACCTGACCCAGTTGCCGCTGGATCAGGATTTGGTCTGATGTATTTTTATATTCATGTTGATTTCTGCTGCCAATACAACCGGGAGCGACCATGGCCGTTTTAAAGCGACGTCTGTTGTGGGTAACGCTGGTGGTAGCGCACACGTTGGGTATCGTCTCTTCGGTCGATGCGCTCATGTCGACGCGCACAGCGCCGGGCGCCGTGGCCTGGATCGTATCTCTAAACACCTTTCCGTATGTGTCTGTACCCGCCTATTGGGTTTTTGGCGCCAATCGTTTTAATGGGTATGTGATCGGGCGCAAACAGGTCAATAGCCGTTTATATCGCGAACTTGCTCAAAAAATGTCGTTGGTTGAGTGCTATGCGACACCATTTCCGCCGTCCAAACAAAATTTTCAGGTGATGGAGCGCTTGGCCAAGATGCCGCTGCTGAGTGGCAATAATGTTGAATTGCTTATTGATGGCGAGGCGGCTTTTGCCAGTATTTTTGCCGGTATTGACGCCGCAGAACACTATTTGCTGGTGCAGTTTTATATAGTACGCGATGACGTCTTGGGGCGAGAGTTGAAACACCGCCTGGTGGCACGGGCCCGCGATGGCGTCAGGGTGTACTTTCTTTATGACGAAATTGGCAGTTACCGGCTGCCAAGTAGCTATTTGGACGAGCTGCGCGACGCGGGTGTTTGGGTGCGGTCGTTTCACTCTACCCGGGGTTCTGGCAATCGCTTCCAATTGAATTTTCGTAATCACCGCAAGATCGTTATCGCCGATGGGCGTTTTGGATGGGTCGGGGGGATGAATGTCGGTGATGAATATCTCGGGCAAGATCCACGCATAGGTGCCTGGCGCGATACGCATTTAAAAATTGAAGGGCCTGCGGCGTTCGGTTTGCAGCTGACTTATTTAGAAGACTGGCACTGGGCCAGTGGCGAAATCCTGGATTTGGATTGGCAGCTGCAAACCGTCGCGGACAATGGTGTGCCCATACTGATCTTGCCTAGTGGCCCTGCGGATCGTTTTGAAACCGCAAGTTTAATGGTACAGCACGCGTTGGCCACGGCCCGCCGACGTGCGTGGATCAGCAGTCCTTATTTTGTGCCGGATGAAGGCGTGCAGTCCGCGCTTAAACTGGCGGCTTTGCGCGGCGTGGATGTGCGCGTGTTAATTCCCGAACGCTCAGACAATATTTTGACCTACTTGGCCGCCTACGCATTTACTCAACCTCTGCTGGAAGCCGGTGTGAAAATATACCGCTACAACGCCGGTTTTTTGCACGCTAAAACGCTGCTAATCGACGAGGGCGCGTCAATGGTGAGCACAGTGAATTTGGACAACCGCTCATTTCGACTTAATTTTGAAATCAGCGCTTGGGTGTTCGATGAGACCTTTGCGCAGCGTATGGGAACGGTATTTGAACAGGACTTCGCCAACTCCCGAGAAATGTCGTCCACCGATATTCTCAACCAACCCTGGTGGTTTAAGGCCGCCTCACGAGCGGCCTATTTGGCCGCACCAGTGTTGTGAGCGGCGCAAATTCAATGGTAGGTCGCGGTGGGAATGGCGATTACCCGCACCTAAGCACAGGGTCAAGTCTTGGTTGCGGCTGGGCAATGTCGCACCAAGCACGCGCCAAGACC
>NZ_JBEUDO010000090.1:0-5685 GCF_050584665.1 Nitrosomonas sp. ANs5 | reverse complement strand
CATGCGCGATCTGTGCACTGAATCCATTCCAATCAATCGCGCCAGATGTCAGCATGTGCTGCATAGCCTGGTGATCAACCTCGTTTACTTCGCCCATGCGCAGCATAGTCTCTCGATCAGATTGAAATAGTCCGCGCAGATAACCATAAAACGTCGCTGTTGAATCGCGCGTCGAGGATACGAAAAATGATGAAAATGACGATAAATGCGCGCTAAGCGCTTCTGGGAGGCCCTGTAAGGCAGATTTGAGAGACTGTTTAGTATTTTCACGACATGATCGTGATTAACTTATATAAAACAATAGCTTATTATATATTAACTTGATGCCCTATTGGAATTATTTGAATCTGACAAAGTAGAACTAATTCGATCAACAGGGTCAGGCTGGGTTGATTATGACTTTCCATCCATAACCTTCCGATTTACTATTGCCTCCCCTTGGCGTGAGCGAAGTAATTCCACTGGCTAAGTATAAGTTAACATAAGACCTGACCCCTTACACATGGCCCCTTACGCGGCTTGACGCGAATGCGTTCACGGAGTTGGTCAAGTAGCTTCATAGGCTTCCCCATCCGTCAAAATTTATGCGTACATAAAGTCAATATCAACTCTATCAGCATGATATTTCATCATATTTTTATCGCATTCTTGACTTAGCCGGCATTATGATCTAGTTTTCATGCCTGTCTAAATCTAGTTCGGCGGGGAGGATAATGAGATGAAGCGTGATCTTGATCTGATGCGCGATCTCCTGATTCAAGTGGAGGAGACGACGTCAGAAGACCGAGAAATCGGCCGAAATCCATGGCGGATCTTTGATGCACCCGGGCGTTCGAACGAAGTTGTTCGATACCACGTGCGCCTGCTGATGGAGCGCGAGTTGTTTCATCCGGAATCGATCAAGCTTGACGGACAAGACCAAGCGGGAAGGCCGGTCGCAAAGTTCCTTCCGGACGCTCTGAACGATCATGGGCATAACTTCCTGGCCTCGATTCGGGACGACGAAGTATGGACGAAGACTAAAGCCAAACTAAAAAGAACGAGCGGTAATGCTGCTCTTGAGGTCGTCGTGGAGGTCGCGAAGAGCGTCGCGCGTGGGATCATTCTCGGAGGTTGAACCCGGCTCTCGCTCTCTGACCTTCCCCCAGAGTTCACTGCAGAAACGGTGGTATAGCACTTGAGTGGTGACGGCACGCCGAACAACAGCTTGAACTCGACCGGCTTCTCCGCTGGCGCTCCGAAGCCGGCGGGTTAAGCTGGCCGTTATGCATAAACAGGGATAATAAATATCGTGGCAATCCCAGATTACCAAACGCTAATGCTCCCGGTATTAAGATTGGCATCAGACGGGAACGAACATAAATTCAGCAAGGCAGTTGAAGAACTGGCTGATGAATTCAATCTTTCGACAGAAGAAAGAAATGAGCTCCTTCCGAGTGGCAGTCAAGCCGTTTTTAACAATCGTGTAGGTTGGGCACGTTCTTACCTGAAACAGGCAGGCTTGCTTGCGTCGCCAAAACGTGGCTTTTTTACTATCACGCAAAAAGGGACTGAATTACTGGCAACAAATCCATCACGCATTGATGCATCGACTCTTCAGCAATTTCCTGAGTTTATCGAGTTCAAAAACCGAAAAAAGGAAAAAGGCGAAGAAGACGAAACAGAATTGGCGCCCACCTCAGAGCAAGAATCCACCTTAACGCCAGAGGATTCTCTAGCGTCGGCGTACAATAAACTTCGATCAGCGCTCGAGTCTGAAATTCTAATCACAGTCAAGGAATCGTCGCCTTCATTCTTTGAGCGTGTTGTTGTCGATCTCCTCGTGAAAATGGGATATGGCGGCAATCGACAAGACGCAGGAAGAGCGCTCGGCAAAAGCGGTGACGGCGGTATAGATGGAATCATCAACGAAGACCGCCTTGGCCTGGATGTCATCTATATACAAGCCAAACGATGGGAAGGTGTTGTGGGTCGCCCCGAAATACAGAAATTTGCCGGAGCATTACAAGGTCAGCGTGCAAGAAGAGGTGTATTCATCACAACATCATCGTTTACAAAAGAGGCGAGAGAATATGCGTCGGTTATTGAAACGAAAATTATTTTGATTGATGGCGAACATCTTTCCAAGCTAATGGCGGAACATAATGTTGGCGTTTCCACGGTCGGCCAGTACGAAGTAAAAAAACTGGACTCCGACTATTTTGATTATGAGTAATGCATAACGTGTAAGGGGTCAGTGTAAGGGGTCAGGTCTTTTGTTAACTTATACTTGGTCAGTGGAATTAAAGAATAGCGGCATCTGAAATGGCGAGCTGACTTTTTACCTGGTTGAGTAAAAGTGGGCGCTGAGTTTCTGAGTAAGCTCTACCTTAGTGCGTGGCCTTCGCCACTGACGCCAATATAAATGGGTATCAGAGTAACATTAACCCATATAAAGCATGACTCGGGGCCAAAACGGTTCGCTACTCCTTTCTTGTATTGGACTTTCACCAACTATCACTGGTCAGTTTGTGCTGGCGCACACCCCAGTCAATTTGCTTGCTGCGATTGATTCCATCATGCATGAATCAGTTTGCTTCAAGGCGAGCGTATAGTTTTTTCATAAGCCAGATCTGGCTCACCCACTTCCGTCAGCATCCGTTCGCGAACGAGATTGCGCAATGTTGTGGCTGCGCCCCAGGTATCTGATTCCGTTGATTGATTTGGATGAATTGCTTCGCTGATGCTTACCGAAATAGAACTATGGCGTGGAAACCAAGAGCCGGCACGCAAAATCGATCGGGAACCCCGGATGACGATAGAAGTGATCGGAACGTTTGCTTCTGCGGCAGTGATGAATGCCCCCATATGAAAGGGGAGGAGACCCGGGATGCGGCTGAAGGTACCTTCAGGAAAAAATAGTATCGGGCGGCCTTGCGCTGCTAAGCGGGTGATTCGCTTGGCGTCTTCGGCGCCTTTCTGCAGGTCAAAGCGTTCGACAAACTCAGCGCCAATTCGACGAAGAAAATGACCAGCGATAAATTGTTTGTTGAGTTCCTCTTTAGCAATAAAGCAAGCAGGTGTGGGCAATATGGCAGCAAGAATCAACCCATCCAAGTAGCTGGCGTGATTGCAAACCAAGATACAGGGTGTGCCTGGTTTGGGTAAGTGCTCAATGCCTTTTACATTAATGGGAGTCGCCGTTGCGAAGGCGAGCATTTTAGTACTTAGCCTGATCAGCTTCCAACGCCATGGCAATTTCGGGATGATGGGCATCAGCAGCCAAGTAGGCGCTGCCAGCAGTATGAGTGCAGTCCATGCGTATGTTGCGTAGGCAAATGCTTTTAATGATTGTCCCCAACGGCGCATCTGTGGGATGAATGAAATACCAAGTAAGTGAGCAACTTGCAACCAGGGTGCGCGGGATACACTAATCGTCTCCTCCTCATACATTTCCCGGCAAGCATCCCGCCTTATTTTTCCGCTTGAAGTTTTTAGTACTGTGTGTGGAGGAGCCAACACAATTTCATCGGGCGGGGCGCCTGCTAGTGTGATGACTTCACTGTTGATTTCTCCACGAATTTGTTCTAGCGTGGTGGATTGGCTTTCACGGGTTTCGGCAAGTACGATCAGTCGTTCTGTACCAGTTTCATGGTTGGTGCTGCCGAACACGGCAACACAACCTTTGCGTACGCCATCAATTTTATTGATAGCACTTTCTATTTCATCGGGATATATATTCTGTCCCGCGCGAATGATGATATCTTTCTGGCGTCCAGTAATATACACTTCGCCATCGGCAATATAAGCAAAATCACCGGAATTCAACCAGCCATCGACAAATAATTTTTTGTTATTCTCAGGATTGCGGTAATAGCCACAGGTCGTAGAAGGACCTCGGAATTGCAACAAACCTTGCTGCCTTTCTGGGAGCTCGCGTCCACTCTCATCGACAATACGAATCTCATGTTCGCTGAGCGGTTCACCACAGGACACGAAAGACAGTGCCTGTTCATCATTTTTTGCCGGAACTGCACGCGCGGTTTTCATAAAGTATTTTCGGTCGATTTTATCGATTTTTGGTCCACGGCCAACGGGGGGAAAGGAAAGCCCTACAGAGCATTCTGCCAGGCCGTATACCGGCATGAGGGCATTCAATTGAAGTCCATAGGGTGCAAAGCGTTCATAAAAACGCATTAGCGTACTGGGTAAAACAGCTTCAGCACCGTTGAACACCGCTCTCAGGGAATTCAATTGCAATCCCTTAATATCTTCATCTCGGATTCTTTTGAGACTCAGCTCGTATGCGAAGTTAGGAGCCGCGGTTAAGGTTGCCCGATTGCGATGAACGGCCCAGAGCCAGCGTTCAGGTTTCGCCAAGAAAGCCAGCGGCGACATGATGACTAGGCAGGTCGAGAAATAAAGGCTGCCTAGCCATGCGCCGATCAGTCCCATGTCGTGATATAGCGGAAGCCAGCTTACAAAAACATCGTCGGGCGCTACCTTGATGCGTTCTCCCATTACCTGGATATTGACTAGAAGGTTTGCGTGAGTCAGGGTAACCCCCTTGGGTTGTCCGGTACTTCCAGAAGTGTATTGAAGAAGCGCGATATCTTCGGATAATCGCTTAGGATAAAGAACGGTTCCCGGTTGCATGCGTAATTCGTTTGGTGTAACCACTTTCTGCAAGCTGCGAACCTGTGACATCAGTAAATGCGCGACTGTTTTTGCCTCTGGTACGGTAATGAGAATGATGGTGTGACAATTTTCCAGAATACTTCGATGGCGCAATAAATGATCTTCCAGTTGATTCATACGCGCAGGCGGATAAATGGGAACTGGAATGGCTCCGCAAATGAGAATACCGAAGAAGCTCAAGAAATAATCCCGACTGGTAGGGAGCATCAAAGATACTGTGTCCCCAGCTTTAACACCCATCTGTTGCAACCCCGAGGCGATCTGTTCCGCACCCTCTTTCAAGCACCCGTAGGTCATCACCGTTTCCTGCTCATCATCGCTATAGAATTTGATATGTGGACGATCAGGGTGAGCGTTAACATGCCAGTCAAGCACATCTACCAATGTTTCGGCTTGGCGAGGGGTTGCCATCGGTGTTTCTGGAAGCGATGGATTGAGCGGACGGGCTGCGCGTGCGTCCTTTGCGAAACTTGCGTTCAGAATTTCGCGGAATAGCTCCCGGGGGGTATCGATGGTGGCAAATACACGGTCGGGTAATTTGACGCCAAAATGAAGCTCTATGCGACTAATAAATTCAACGCGGGTTAAGCTGTCAAATCCGATATCTTTGTCGAAAGAGCTGTCGAGGGTAAGCGAATCAAGACTTTTGGAGTGAATTCTGAGCTCCATACCCAAGTCTCGGATAATTTTGAACATCTCGGAAAGCTTTTGTTCTTCAGTCACCATAGTTTCCACCATTCGAACAATTGACAGGCCCGAAGCATCCCTTGATTAAGAAAGCATATAGTCATTTGACGAGTTAAGCAAAACTGTATCCATAACGCGAGGATTTTGTTCCCCGAATCAGTCGAGCGGCAGCGGCAGCGTCATCGATATTCGCAAATCTTTCGGGCCGTAATGTCGGTTGCTTTCGATTTAATGCGTATAAGGGGTCAGGTCTTTTGTTAACTTATACTTGGTCAGTGGAATTAAAGAATATGCCTATGAACCATTTTCAGTATTTTCTGA
>NZ_JBEUDO010000009.1:0-69974 GCF_050584665.1 Nitrosomonas sp. ANs5 | reverse complement strand
GTCGAATTATCGCAAGTATTGGCGTAGCCAAAAAAATTATCGCACCCCACCACCCTCAAAACCAGAACCTTTCCACTCCCCGTAGAGTGCACCTGTGCACCGATCCGCCGATCCGCCGATCCGCCGATCCGCCGATACTATGCCACGGATGGCGGTTTTCCTGGCAATGGCAACCATGATTGCCGGCACCTGATCCACCACCACCCAGCACCCAGCACAACGGCCACTGTAGGGTGCACCTGTGCACCGTACCACCGATAGCTACACCACGGACAGCAAATTTACCAGCAAGCCGCCGTAATTATCGCAATACCTGAACCGTCACTGAAAACACATCACGGGCAGATTCTGCTTCACGACTATCGGCGGTATAATTATATTTTTATTATCGGTTACCGCAGCAAGACATATGGCACAGTTCAAACCAGAAAAAATCAATGTATTGTTTGTCTGCATGGGCAACATTTGCCGTTCTCCCACCGCGGATGCGGTCTTCCGGCACCATGTCAAAGACGCCGGACTGGCGGATCTGATCCACATCGATTCAGCCGGCACGCATGCCTACCACATCGGCCACCCACCCGACCGGCGCTCCCAACAGGCGGCCCTGAAACGGGGCTACAGCATGCAGGGCCTGCGCGCTCGCAAAGTCACGCAGGAAGACTTCACACGTTTTAACTATATCCTGGCGATGGATCGCTACAACCTGGACCTGCTGCAACAAGAATGCCCACCGCAACACGCCAGCCGGCTCAGCCTGTTTCTGCAATACAGCAGCCACTGGCACACCCACCAGGAAGTGCCAGACCCCTACTATGGCGGCAGCCATGGTTTTGAAAGAGTACTGGATTTGGTCGAGAGTGCCAGTCAGGGATTACTGCAGCATATTCTTGAGGCACAGATACTGAGGAACGGCTAATTCCATTTCTGATTAGTCTCTGAGGAAGAGTGCATGATGATGAGCTTGGGATGGCTTATCCCATCAACTTACTTGCCGACGCAGTAAGTCAGTCAGTAACTGGACATTTTTTTCGACCGGATCGCTACCATTAATCATTAACAATGGTATCTGCTGAGCCTCAAGCGCTGCGCTAACCTCTTTGACATCTTGCTCCCAGTTGGCAAGAACTTTTCTGATTCGGCATTTATCTTTATTGAGTGCAAAATGCCGATATGGCTGATCCTCACTAAGAATTCTCTTGAATGCAATTTCAGGGTTTGTTTTGACCAGAACATAGCAGATTTTATCGATATTGCTGAGAGGAGCCAAAGAAAACCTGCCCACATAATCAATCCCCGTCTGATAACGATGAACATCTTCATCTATGGTCCTATGTATCAGCCACTCATCCAGGATAATAAGCTTTGCGTCTAATTTCTTTACCAGCTCGAAGAAAGCACTGGGATACCGTGATCGCTCCCACCCATTTTTAATGGACACCAAGTTATAACCAAAATACCTCAGCTCATATAATACTCTTCTAAATCGGTAAGGAAAAAGTACACTCAGGTAGCGCAGATCTACACTGACTTTCTCAAAAAAAGTAAGATCCACTCGCCGGAAACCGTGCATAGGCATAATAACATCACTGGATGGCAGGAAATTTTCATATAAAGCTTTCGCTATTGTTGATTTTCCTGAGCCCGGAATCCCAATGAATTCCACAACTGTTTTATTCGGCATATCAGCAACCTTTACAAAATGCACCCAAACACGACAGCAATCATTGAGCCGCAAAGTTCACTCAAGGCCCTCCACCAACAATTTGTGCTTGCCTATACTTAGAATAAAACTAAATTCCCCTATTTCACAAGAAAAAAATCATGACGGGATAAGGAAAATCTATGCCATGTCAATATTAATTATTAAAAAATCGATTAATATGGAGCTCATAAAGAACGCTGCCGTCAAATAGAATATATAAATAATATTATAAATCAATACACTACATGTCTCTTAAGGCACAAATAAAATAAATACAGGAACAAGTCATGGCAGAAGCCGATTCATTTTGCATGACAAGATTCTAAATTCGGATGATCTTAATTAATCACAGAATAGTCGGTGTCCAATGTTGGATAGGGTATAAAAGCGAACTGTATTTGTTCTGTCTGGTACTCGTTGAATTACTTTACAATTAGTTTTTTTTCAAGGATAAAGCTTGCATGCCATTCATCCGTCAACTACAAGCCTATCGTCAGCGTGGATTGATCCAGGTGCTCAAGGAGCACTACTGGACAGCGCATCGCGGTATAACCTATCTACAAGCCTGGCTACATCGTCGGCAGTTGAGAGACACCCGCTTTATCGGTATCACAGGCAGTGCGGGAAAAACCACGACCAAGGAGCTGAGCAGTACCATTCTGTCCGCTTTCGATGCCAGCACTGCCTCGCCTAAAACCGAGAATGAGCATTTATTTATAGCCAGAACCATACTTGAAACAAAACGGCATTACCGCTATTGTGTAACAGAAGTGGCCGGTCACCAGCCCGGCTATATGGATCTTTCGTTACGCATGCTAAAACCTGACATTGGCGTATTGACTATTATAGGTAACGATCATTTTCGAGCATTCAAAGGTGCTGGCATTGAAGGGATTGCAGCCGAGAAAAGTAAGTTAATCTCCGGTTTGCCCCATGACGGAACTGCCATCCTGAACATCGATGATCCGCGTGTGAAAGCTATTGGTGAGCGCTGTCTAGCACGCATCATTTGGGTAGGAAAAGCGGAAGGCGCCACCATTCGGCTGCTTTCTGCCACTTCCTGCTGGCCAGAACCCTTGAAGCTGATGATAGCGTTTCAAGGCCAGGAATATGAAGTCCAAACCCAGTTGCATGGCACACATCTGGCACTATCGGTATTGGCGGCTTTGGGTGTTGCCGTGGCTGTTGGCATCCCACTGGAAAAAGTCATCCCTGTTTTGCAGCAGGCAGTGCCTGCAGAAGGCCGGATGCAAATTGTTTCCGATGACAAAGGGGTTGTGTTTATCCGCGACGATATGAAAGCGCCGTACTGGTCGCTACAAGCGCCATTAAACTTTCTCAAACAAGCAGCCTCGCCCAGAAAGGTTGCGGTTATTGGAACTTTATCCGATTTCTCAGGCGATCTTTCTGCAAAATATAAGCAATTTGCGAGAGAAATCAGACAATATGCAGATTTGGTTGTTTTCATTGGTTCAAATGCACATCGCGCTCTACGTGCAAGAAAAGATCAGAACGACCAGTCTCTCCAGGGTTTCTCAAATATTCATGATGCGGCCATCTATCTGAAGAATGAATTACGCAGAGGAGATTTGGTGCTTCTTAAAGGATCAAATGCCGCTGACCATCTCGTACGTATTATCCACGATCGGGACCAACCCATTCATTGCTGGCGCGATCGTTGTGGCTTTAATATGTTCTGCGATAGCTGTTTATACCTCTACCAGACCGGCTCTGAAAACGATCAGGGTGCCGCCATTGAATCAGTACTGACACAAGACAAAATCACAGCGTTTACCCCATCAAACTCCTCAACTCTTGATACTTCAATTCCTGTAATAGTTGGACTGGGTAATCCTGGCAAAGAATTTGAAGCCACACCTCACAATGCAGGTTATCAGGTGATCGACCAAATCGCCGAGCGGTTCAATGGCCACTGGGAATCCACCAAGGAAGGGTTGGTCAGTCTGGTCAATATTGATGGTAACGCTGTTCGGTTGTTCAAGCCGGCCGCAAACATGAATGTCACTGGTCCGGCACTCCGTCAGTATCTGGAGAGAAACCGATGCACCCCCAATGATTGCATCATCATTCATGACGACATGGATATCGAGCTTGGCAAGGTTAGGCTCAAGCATGAGGGTGGCGATGCCGGCCACCGTGGGGTGCGTTCGGTTATTATGGCACTGGGCACTGATGCCATCCGCCGTGTGCGTGTCGGGGTCAGGAGGTCCGGAAATCAACGCAAGGCGAAAGATATCGTATTGACGCGATTTACTCCTGAAGAAATGTCTGGCCTCGATCAAGCCATTGAGCAATCAATAGCACTGATTGGCCAGCATATTCATCCGGACAAATTGAAGCAATGAACCATCAACGATCACCAGCAGCATGCATTATGAGGCCATCTCATGGACAAACCAATTATCGCGATTCAACGAGACCACCAGCAACTTTCAAGCAAGCGCTGGCAATCTTTCTCGACACGCTGGCATGAGTTGGCCGCACAGCAAGGTGTGGCAACGCTGGATATCGATATTTTCTCCAATTCCGCCAACTGGCTGAATCAGATCAATCGGTGCGATGGATTCATGTGGTGGTTCGCTCAGCCGCTATCGGTCAGCCGTCCGGGCCGCAGATTGATCGCTTCCCTGGCGCATCTTGGCAAGATGCCGACCTTTCCCAATCTGAATACTATATGGCATTTTGATGACAAGGCCGCACAGTCCTACCTGCTGCAGCTGGCGGATATTCCGACACCCGCGACCTGGGTATTCTGGTCCAAATCTCAGGCTAGAGAATTCATTGCATCAGCAAATTATCCGCTGGTGCTGAAGCTATCTTCCGGTGTCATTTCCAAGAATGTCGAGCTGGTACACACGCGCCGTGAGGCGTGCCAGCATTTGGATGCGCTGTTCAATTCCGGTATGTATGCGCTACCGCCCGCCAATCTACCCTGGCGCTGGTTTGTCAGGCGCACCAGTGAAGCAATGCGAGTGCTTTTCTCGAAGCCAACGGATGAGGAATTTCATAAGGGCTATTTATTGCTCCAGGAATTTTTGCCTGGCAATGATTTTGATATCCGCATCACCATTATCGGCAAACGTGCCTTTGCCTTCAGACGATATAATCGGCCGGGTGATTTCCGGGCGAGTGGCAGCGGCCGCATAGACTGGGATCCCGCCGGGGTTCCGCGGGAGGCGCTTTTGCTCGCTTTCCGGACTGCCAGAGTATTACAAACCCAGTCACTTGCTGTCGATGTTTTGCGGCGGAACGGCGAGCCTGTCATTGCAGAAATCAGTTATTACTACGAAGGATGGGCAATTGCCGAGTGCCCTGGACACTGGGAGCTATCTACACATACATCCGAGCCGGTCTGGGTTGAGGGTTCCATACGGCCGGAAGATGCTATTTGGGAAGATTTCATTGCCCGGCTTGACTCCCGATCGATCCGGTAGACCCGGTATTTTTCAATCAACCGCTATCAAGGTGAAATTTCCCCATGAATATTCTCCGAATCCTGTTTGGCAAACGTGCCCGCAAGGTGCCTTTTTCGACGCTGTCCGAAATCCTGCGCATGCGCTTTGGTTCGCAGCGGCTGTTGTTTCAGGAATATATCGACTACCGTTTGCATGAGCTGGATGATCTGACGGCGGAGGAACGCAGCAGGTTTCTGGGCAACGGCCGGAAATTCCGGCTCAATTATGTGTGCAATGATTCCCGCTGGTTCATGCTGGGCGAGAAGCTTCCCATGACGCTGTTCATGATGGCAACTGAGCTTCCGATGCCAAAAATTCGCGCAGTTTATGATCTCAGTGGCAGGCATCTGCCCGGTTCCGTCACCTTGAGCCATATCGACCAGGCAGCCACCTATCTGCGCACTCCCGAACATTATCCAATGTTTGCCAAACCCAGCCATGGCGCTTATGGCTGGGGGGCGGTGGGTCTGGAAAACTATTTGCCAGGATCGGACAGCATCTCGTTCACAAGCGGCAAGCGGCGCAAAGTATTCGAATGGCTCGAATCGCTCAATCCGAAATTTTCGCATGGCATTCTGTTTCAGGAGGTGCTCAAGCCGCATCCGGAAATCGCCCGTGTCTGTGGGCCCCGGCTCAGCAGCGTGCGTGTCACTTCGGCACGGATGAACGGCAAGAATTCGATTGTCAGTGCGGTCTGGCGCATTCCGACCGGGTCGAATATGGTGGACAACTTTCAGCATGGCGCTTCAGGCAATTTTCTGGGGGGTGTCGATACGGCCAGCGGACGCATCACGCGCGTGGTAGGCAAGCTGAATGGCAAGATCGAGCTGGTCAGTACTCACCCGGATACGGGAGAAGCGTTCGACCCCTACACACTGCCAGACTGGCCGCGCGTGATCGAAATCTGTGACCAGGCAGCCAATTATCTCATGGGGATGAATCTGCATCACTGGGACATCGCCCTCACCGAGCGCGGCCCGGTCATCATCGAAAACAATGAAATCGCTGATTTGGATCTGCACCAGCATGCGAACCGCAAAGGCTTCTGGTCGGACCCAATCGAAACCGTGCGCCGCGAGTCCTATCCCCGCTACTGGGAGCAGCTAAGCTGGCCGCAAAAGAAGCTGGCCAATCTGATGCGCAAAATCGATGTGTTTTATTGAGAACATGGCGTGGCGGCATGGATGGGCTGCATCAGGCGCAGGCTGGGTCTGGAGGTGAATGGGTGGCGGTGGCTGGGACTCAGTCCTGGTTTGACGGTGCATAAATGCACCCTACTCTGACGGCTGAACAGGCGTAGGGTGCATCGCATGCACCGTTCAATCGGTGGTAACGGTATGGATGGGCTTCATCATGGGTAGGCTGGTTATGGAGGTGAATGGGTGGCGGTGGCTGGGATTCGATCTTGGTTTGACGGTGCATAAATGCACCCTACTCTGACGACTGAACAAGCGTAGGGTACATCGCATGCACCGTTCAATCGGTAGTAACGGAATGGATGCGGGGGCACAATGAAACTGAGAATGATTGAAAGGTATATTATTTTTACATCCGGTTCCTGAAGCAGAGACCGGTGTCAATAATCTCCGGTGCACACCAATGGTAATTGCATGGCTGACAAACTCGAAAGCATGAATGGCTGGCAGGAAAAACTGGCGCGCCTGAAATCCAAGGGAGGGTTCAAGGCAGCGGTATTCTGGGCTGTCAAGAAGCTGTTCCGGGTGGAGGTGCATTTTCTCTATTCGATGGATCTGGCCCAACAGCAAGTGCTGCGGCCCAAACCCGTTCGGGATACTTGTGCACAGCATGCCTTCCATTTTATTTCCCTGACAACTGCCCGGGATCTTGCCCTGTATCCGCATGCGCTGATCGAACAACTCGATTCGCAAAGCGGCCAAGGTGTCGCCAAACTCATCAGCTGCGATACGGGGGTTTATGCATTGATTGATGGTACAGGTGTCGTTTCACAGGTGAACATCAACCATAGTGCTGTGGTGCATGTCGATTCGCCAACGAATCTGGATATTTGCTTGTCGCCCGGGGATGTCTTTCTGGGCTATCTGTTTACCTATCCACTATATCGTGGCATGGGAACGGCGGCATGCCTAATAGAAAAGGTGTGCAAAGACATCCACAAGCGCGGATATTCGAGAATCGTGACTCATATCCGCTCGACCAATGCTGCTTCGCTGAATACCTTCAGAAAATGTGGCTGGTCCCGGACGGGCTGGATTCTGACCAGTACGTCCGGACGGCTATTGCTGACGCATTGTCCACGCAAGATCGGCATCTCGATCATGGCCACCAGACAGATATAGTCGTGCATGAAACACACCCAACGGGTTGAATTTTAGATCAATCCTGGTTGGTTGATCGTTTGCGGAGGACGCGGCGGATTTTCGATTTCAGTCCCCATTTTTCGATAAAGTCCCCGACCAGCTCGCTAACCGCATTGAATCCGCGCAGGCCATAAGCGAGTAATCCAAGCGGAAATTTACGGGGTATCAGATGAAAATTCCGTTCCTCTCGATAGGTGTTGGACAGGCTTCTCTTTTTCTCATTATCGCCGTACAGAAAATCGAGCCGGGCAACTCCTTTGCCGATCAGGTCGCGGATCCGGTAAATTTGCATGACGGTCCCGACGGATTTCCGCGCCCAGGCTGGATCATAGCCGGTTTGTTCCGCATAGTAGATATTGCCATGCAGATAACCATGCTGGAAGGCCACCGGTTGCTGGTTGCAGATCAGAAGATAGCTGCGCATCCAGCCATTTTCTGCAGCGATCGTCAGAGTGCGGCGTGTTTCCGGATTGTCGCAGATACCGAGACCCAGCAAATTCCGCTGATAGGTTTTATCCGATACCGCTTGCGCCAGCGGCAGAAATTCCAATACCTCTTCAGGAGCGGTGTATACCCGATAGGAAACAGTGATGGTGGAATCCTGTTCAAATTGACGCAGTGTGCGCCGGATATCCTTGCGGGTATTGGCGCTGAGGCCCTGTATGTACTGATCGAAGCTGGCAGGCAATGCGATCAATCGTCTTCGATAGGCTTTTCCAGAAGGAAGCAACTGGTATTTTTTCCGTAGACCGGGGTGCTGCTGAATAAATCGGCCAAAAGCGGCATCCAGCTCGACACCCAGCCCGAACAGGGTTTCACGGCGCCCGAGTATTTGCCATAAGCGATCAAACAGGCTGGGCAGCACTTCCCCAGCGCTGACGCCAGGCGCCAGCAAAGGGCCTGCCGTCATGCTGTAACGGCGAATTGGAAGTTCCCAAAGCGCAATCCCGAACAATTCAAAGCTCAAACTGGATGGATGCACAAAGAACGGTGCATAGCCGGACAACCTGCCACCCGGTGCACGGCAAACAAAAATTTTTACCGATTTGTCTTGACCGCATTTGCTATAGAGCCAATCGGGATCATGATCCATGGTTGCTTCGGAATGATCCCGGAGAAAGCCCTTGAGAACGAGCAAAGCCTCGCTACGCGCGGTGGAATCGAAAAGATCCAGATCCTGCCATGACCAATTTTCTCCAGTTGGCGGCGTATGAGATGCTGGGTCAGGAAATTCACTTCTTTGCAGAGACATAAAGGCGTCTTCGGGGGAATAGGTAGAACGGCTATGCAGTAGAACGCAGCATTTTTTTGATATACGCCTTTAATCGCAGCTTATCCAGCAACCGGACAATCCCGCTCGATGCGGCCCCAATGCCTGCATGCAACAGCACGCTGGCCAGATTGCGCAGGTTGCGCCGGAAATAATAGATATCTGCACAATATTGCGCATGGGTCGCAAAGAATGCCTTGTGCGCGCCCTCCCCTTCGGTGAAGTCAAAGATTTTGACGTCGTCTGCCGCAAACAGGCTTTGCAGTGCGAAATATTGCAGCAGGGTGCCGGGTGACCAGCGCTGATATTCCGGATCATGGCCAACGTATTCATAGAGCACGACTCCGGCGTGAATCGGGCAATAGATATAGGCGATCGGTTTTTGCTGATAGAACAGAATGTAGCCACGCACCCGATCCTCTGCAGCCAGCGCCAGCATATGGGCTTGGAATGGCTGGTCGGATGGCAGGCCACAATCGAGCAGGCGCTCCTGATAGGTTTTGCGGGAAACCTCCATTGCCAGTTGATGAAATACCTGCATTTGTGCCGGTTGGCGGTATTCCCGCCAGTCGATCTCGCCACCGGAAAATTCGGCAAATTTTCTGATTTTGCGCATGAGCGTATTGCGGGATTTGGCGGAGAACTTTTTCAGGTAGCTTTCGAACCCGCCATCGAGTGCGACCCAGTAGCGCTGATAACTGGCCGGCACATAACGGATCGCTTGCGGCAGGATGCCCAGAACCGACAGTGGCGCCGCCAGCGGATGGGAGCGCATGATGGCAACATCGATAGCTTGAGCAAACCAAGCAGGCAATTCCGGCGGGATTTCGGCCTGCGCGGGCAATTCGGTAAAGTGCGTTCTCAGCACACAGGCATTCAATCGCCGGCTGAACAGTTTGATTTCGCCGAGGCGGCTGATGAAGTCGATCGGTTGCTTGATCCACTTTTCCATTAGACGAACCTCGATAGCGCCTGCTCGGCATAGCGCCAGGCCGTGTGGTGCGGGCGGGAACGGAGCGCTTGGGCCGGTTCGACCCCGGGTATGGCCGCTGGATCCATTTCGGAAAATTGTGCTGTCCGGAATTTGTCCGGATGCCCGGCCAGGAATTGGCATAGCTTATGGAAACGATCGATATTCCGCTTATCCGGCTGGCAAAGTGCAGCTGGCGTTCTGTTCTTGACCAACTCGAAGCTGTGCAGGACGATTACAAACGCATGCCAGCCCGCTTTCCAGGCATCCAGCAAGGCGGTTTTCATCTCGTCGAAAGAGCAGGCAGCCAATTGCGCATGGCGCCGGTGACCGGGATAGTCCTGGAAAAAGGAAACCGGAAATTCCCAGACATCTTCCATCTTGAATGGCTGCAGCATAGGCCGGCCCGGATCGATCTGACAATCCCTGCCCAGATAACAGGGATTGCAACTGGTATCGAACAACAGCCCGTTCCGTGCAGCCGCGCGCAGGGTGGCCTGGTTGGCGCCATAGCTGCCGGCACGGAAAGCATGCACGGCGGCCACGCCGGCTGTCTGCAGGCTGCGCACGCCTTTTGCAATCAATGCAGTCTGCTCATCCAGCGTGAATTGATGCATATATTGCCTGAAGTGGGCAGGAATGCTGGGATCCTGTATTTCGCTGAGCCATTCGGTATGCAGATGCAGCTGGACCTCCTGGCCGTTTTCCTGGATCAGCTGCACTAGCGCGGCAAGGTGGTGGCTGCCGGCACGATCGGCAAACAGGGGTTCCAGAAAATAAGTCGCTTTCAATCCATGCTGGTTAAGCTGCTCGATCTGGTATGGCAAGCCGAAGTCGCCATCCAGAGTCCGGCCATACAGGCAGGCGGCGATTTCTGCATCGAATGTGGTTTTGTCCGGCGACAAGGCGTGCACCGGCCACCCTTCCGCATAGGGCCATATCTCGGTATCGACAGTCAGAAAAACATTCAGCATAACTTCTTCCGGGTTTGCGGTCAGTGTTCTCAGTTTTTATTACAAACGGGCCGTTTTTGTATGTCCCATACATTTTTTCAGGCTTGGGGGTGTGCAAGCGCGCCCTTAGGCGACCTTCCGCTCCCGCGCGGTAGAAGCCGGGCTTGCCTGACTGAAAATGTTGCGCAGGAAAGATTCGAACATCAGCAAGGTCCAGATAGGCGCGCTATAGTCCCGCCGCCCGGATTGGTGCTGATCGAGCATGGTCTGGATGAACGCCATGTTGAAGATACCCGTATCGGCCAATGTCTTGCCGAGCAGCGCCTTGTGCACGCGCTCGCGCAGGGGGCCCCGGAACCAGCTGGCAAGTGGAACCGCGAAACCCATTTTGTTTCGGTACAGCACTTCGTGCGGCAAATACGGCTCCAGTGATTTCTTGAGAATGTACTTTCCTTCCTGGTGGCGCAATTTCAGGGAAGCGGGCAACCCGGACACCCATTCAACCAGCTCATGATCCAGCAGCGGCACACGCACCTCGAGTGAGTGGGCCATGCTGGCACGGTCCACTTTGGTCAGGATGTCGCCGACCAGGTAGGTTTTGATATCCAGGTATTGCACCAGCGATAATGGTTCCCGAGTTGGGCTTCTGACCGCATGGTTACGCAATACTTCAACTGCCCGGTATCCCTGCAGGTTGCGGCGAAAGCCTGGTGCGAACAATTGCGCGCGCAGCTTGTCGCCGAGAATGGAAACACTGTGGAAATAGCCTTCCACAGAATCGCGTGCCAGTGCTTCAAAAGTAGATTTGGCACGTAAAAATCTCGGCGCCCAGTCCGCTTTGGGATACACCGCACCAAGCAAGCCGAATAACGGCTTGCGTACGCCTATGGGCAGCCTGGATCGCAACTGCTCTTCCATCATATGCCAACGATAGCGGCGATAGCCCGCAAAATTCTCGTCGCCGCCATCTCCCGATAGCACCACGGTCACATGCTTTCTGGCCAGTTCGCAGACCCGGTAGGTGGGAATGGCGGAGCTGTCAGCAAAGGGTTCATCATACAGCGCGGCCAAGCGGTCGATGAGATCAAAATCATCCTGTTCGACTTGTTCGACAAAATGGCGCGTCTGGTAACGATTGGCCACTTGCTGAGCGTAACGTGATTCGTCAAAGGCCGAATCGGCAAAGGCAATGGAGCAGGTGTTGACCGGCTCTTTCACGAGACCGGCCATCATGGCGACCACGGCACTGGAGTCGACGCCACCGGAGAGAAATGCGCCCAGCGGCACTTCGCTCATCAAGTGGCTGTCCACCGCGCCGCGCAAACGCAGCACCAGTTCCTCCTCGGCCTCCTGTTCGCTCATGGGCGGCGTGGAAGCTGAGAATGGCACATCCCAGTAAATATGCGATTGTATGGCCATTTGCCCACGCTGCAAAAGCAGTGAATAGCCGGGTTCGAGCTTGCGTGCCTGGCTGAAAATGGTTCTCGGCTCGGGAATGTAGCCATAGGCAAAATATTCCTCTATCGCGAGGGGATCCAGACTTCTGTCAAATTGTGGATGGGCCAGCAGCGCCTTGAGCTCGGATGAAAACAGAAACAAGCCGTTATCGAGCAGGCTGTAGTAGAACGGCTTGATGCCGAGCCGGTCGCGCGCCATGAAAAGAATCTGCTGATTGCGGTCCCAGACTGCAAATGCAAACATGCCACTGAACCGTTGTACACAACGCTCTCCCCATTCCTCCCAGGCATGCACGATCACTTCGGTGTCACAGTGGGTGCGGAATTGATGACCAAGTGCAGTCAATTCTTCGGCCAATTTGCGGTAATTGTAGATTTCGCCATTGAATACCACGACAACACTGCCATCCTCGTTGAATAATGGCTGCTGGCCGCTGGATATATCCATGATGGACAATCGGCGATGACCCAAGCCCAAACCAGGCTCTGTATGCAGCTGGCCTTCGTCGGGTCCGCGATGGGTCTGGGTCTGATTCATGCTGTCCAGTAATTTACGGTCGATCTCGCTGCCGGCGCGCATGTCGAAAATGCCTACGATGCCACACATATCCCTACCCTTTCAGTTGGTGAATTCATTGGAAATTGCGGAAGTCTCGTGACCCAGCAGGCGATCGTAAACCGCTAGGTAACCATTGGTCATGGCACGCATGCTGAACTGCCGTTCGACCACTTCGCGCGCCCGCTGACCATGCCGGGTTGTCAGCGCTTCATCCTGATAGTACCTGTACAGCGCATCGGCCAGCGTCGCCGGGTTGCCTGGGGGCACCAGCCATCCGGTCTCGCCTTCCCGAACCAGCTCGGCATTGCCCCCCACCCGCGTCGCCACAACCGGCAGACTGCTGGCCATCGCTTCCAGAATGGTATTGGAAATACCCTCACCCAGTGAAGGCAATGCGAATAAGTGCATGGCCCGCATCAGCTGCGCAATGTCGTCACGCTCACCGGGCAACCAGGCAAGATGCTCGGCGCCGACTGCATGCAGCATGTCTATGCACTGCGCTTTCGCGACACCCTCCCCGATGATGACAAGCCGTAACCGCCTGCCGTTGTCCGGCACGCGCTCGCGCAACAGCAGGAATGCCTGCACCAGGGAGGGATAATCCTTGACGGCCGCCATTCGGCCTACGCTGCCGATCACGAATGGCTGGTCCTGAAAAAAACCTGCCGGGAAGGCTTCGACCGGGGCGATATTATCCGGATGAAAACGTGATTGCTCTACCCCATTATAAATCTGATGTACCCGTGCCGCAGGCGCCTGGATCGTCTCGACCAGCCAGCCAGCGAGATCCTTGCTGACTGCGATATAGCGGTGCACAAATGGACGAATCAGTTTGCGCAGCAGATTGTATTTCCTGTTTTTTCCTTCCAGGTCGAACACATCCCTGCCATGTTCGCCATGCACTCTCGCCTTGACACCTGCTGCGACCGCCACCAGCTGTGTCTCAATGGTGGCCAGGTTGCGAGTGTGCACGATCGCGGGTTTAAGGCGCCTGAGCAGCTTGAACAGCCTGCCATAGTAACGCAAGTCATTTCCTTCGGGCTTGTTTAGGGCGATGATCTCGATATCCTCCCGATGCAGGCGTTTGTGGAATTCCGAATAGCCTTTGAGACAGATGATGACATGCCGGTAACGCGCTTCGGGCATGTGATTGATCAGGTTTACCAGGCCGTTTTCGAGCCCCCCCACACCCAGATGGTAGATGATATGTGCAATCAGTGGGGGTTCACCGTTATTGTTCATGCCCTGTTTAATTGTCCGCCTGTCTTGCTGCATGCAGGCCTGCGGAAATGGCAGGCATCATGTCTGACAGGAATTTGTGCAACACTGGCACAGCTTCTCTGGGATCGCTATCATAGTCGGTCACCACGATAATTTCCGCGCCGTCATCACCCTTGCCCAGAATCTGGTTGATTGCGAGCAGCATTTTAGCCAGGTAGGGGCTGGTCGTTTCCTGATCGATCAGCCAGTACCATCTCCAAATCAGCAGGCGGTTATGCGGCCCATGCAGTTGACTCTGGTTAACTGAAAAGTTGTTGGCCGGCAATGAGAGGGTCTTGCTGCCGTCGTTCAGACGACGCCAGCCGGTGAGTTTGTGAGCAACCAGCATGTGGCCGGAGTTGATCAACTCGTCTCCCTGCAGCTGATTGCGATAATACGTGATGTACAAACTCACGCGTTGCTGCTCGTTACGGAAATGGCTGATATATTGGGTCGGCGCACCGACATAACTTGGCATCCAGTCTGAAAGTGGCGAAGCGTTGGGTGCCCATTGTCCGGCAGGATCCGTGATGTGAATTGCCGGCACAGGATGCTGACTTCTCTGTGCATCCAAGTAGGTCACATAACCTGGCCAGATGGCTGCCACTGTCACCACCAAGACAGCCATGCCGAGTGTTCCCTGCCTCGAAACAGCCGCTGCCTGCCGGGTAGCGGGGGCAGAATTTTGCGTGGACTCTGTATCGAGATGGTCTTCCCGCCAGAACGCACCAATCCAGAACAACAGCAACATGACCAAACCAAAAAATATCCAGCCGTAAATCAGATGATCCACGCCGACTGCGAGCTGCATATCGCTCAAGTGACCGATCATAACAATCATGTAAGCGCGCAGGCCGTTGGCGATGATCGGTACGATAATCGAGAGCCCAATGAAAACCAGTCGCCTGGTGAGGCTGTGGTAAGTCAAATAGGCATAAAGCGTTCCCAGTGTGACCGATGCGATCAGATAGCGCACGCCGCTGCAGGCCTCGACCACTGACCAGTTGCCACTCGGAATGCTGAAGAAACTTCCCTCGCGATAAACCGGAATGCCGGTCAACTGGAGCGCACTGACCGTGAAGTCGGCAGTAAAGTCGATCAACGGGGGTATCAGTGCCTCGCCAAACGGTACGGCAAACAAGAGATAGGCCAGCGGAAATATCAGTGCCACAAATAGCTGCCTGCCGAGCATGGCCCAGACGATTAACGGTATCATCGCGACCAGGGCATACTGCTGAACGACCAACACGCTGGCAATCGAGGCCATGACCCAGCCGAACCCAAGTCCTGCCAGCAGCAGCACAGGCCAGAAGTTCTGACGAAAATCGACTGCCGCCAGCTGGTGGCGGCTTTGCCAGATCATATAGAGACTGAAAGGCACGATCAGGAAACCATGTGCGTAGGTATCGGAGCTCAGCCAGGTGGCCACGATCGACACGGCGACTTCCTGATAAATCCACAGAATCAGCACGATTGTGAGCAGTGTGATCCATACTGCCGTGCTGCGCCGCATGGCAGTATGGTCAGGCGTAGCAGGTTGCGAACTAATCTGTATATTCATGACTGGGGTGTCCATGTATTCTGACAAGTATCGACAGGTTATTCATAACGTGTCTTGGATCTGTGGCGCTTCCTCAAGCAACGCATCAATCCGGGCCAGACTGTTCGACCAGTTATAAGCCTGCAGCACCCGGTTTCTGGCCGCCAGCCCTATGGTGGTTCGCCGCGCGTGCGCCTCGAGCAAGGCATGGGCTTGCTCAACAAACTGTTCTGCATCCTCTGCAACACACAGTTCCTCATCCGGTACAGCGTTGATGCCTTCCATCGCTTGCAAGGAAGCCACTACCGGTTTTTGCATTGCCATGGCTTCCAATACCTTGTTCTGTATGCCCCGTGCGATGCGCAGGGGCGCGACGGCGATGCAGGCATGCTGCAGATAGGGGCGAATATCCTTGACACCGCCAGTGACCGTGACACCCGGCAGACCAGCCAGCGCCTGCACCGACTTGCTGGGCCTGGCGCCGACGATATAAAAAACCGCTTGTGGCATGCGCGCGCGGATTTTTGGAAAAATCGAATTTGCAAACCAATCAACCGCATCGATATTGGCCCAGTAATCCATTGCACCGGTAAAAACCAGCGGCCTGGCACCCACTGGATAGGGATTGGCATATTCATCCGCTGGCGAGAAGAAATCGGTGTCGACGCCATTATTGAAAAATGTGGTTTTATGGGCGGCCTCCGGTGCAAGCTGCTTGAATAAACCGGCCTCCTTTTCCGAGACAAATGTTGCGCTATCGAATTCACTGGCTATTTTTCGCTCATAATCGAGCAGGCATGCCGATTCGCGGCGGTACAGCCAGTTTAAAGGCCAGGTCTTGGATGAAGCATACTGCTGCCATTTATCGGAATCCACATCGACAAAATCGATGATGCGCCGAATAGGTGCGGCACGACCGATAAATTGTGCCATGGCTGCAGAAAATACCACAGCAGCCTGCACTTCCTCTTTCTGAAGTATCTCCCCCACCCATCTTTGCAGCCGGCGGTTGCGATAGTAAGCCAGTGTCAAAGGTTGGTTGCCAAGTAGTGCGGACAGGCTGCGAAAGCGGGCTGCCACAGGATTGAGCGGTACCAGGCAGCTTGCCTGGCAGTAACTTTTAACTTCTTGCGCGTATCGCCAATCCTTTTCATCATCAACGAAGGTGCCCAGATATATGCGGTAGCGCTTGCTTAGATGTTGCAACAAGTGAAACGAACGGATTTTGTCACCCTTGTTGGGTGGAAAAGGAATTCTGTGTGTTAGATAAAGCAGTCCCTTCATGCTTGGCTAGCCCAGGTTTTTTACGATATAGGGGCCTATCCGGTTCGCGAGCGGCAATGGCAGTTTTCTCCAGGCTTTGATGAACAATTGATACTTGGGGTTGAGCGGGTTGTGCTCGGGAATGGACTGGAGGCGATGAAGCTGATATTCGTAAAAGAGCGGCTGCGGCTCGAATCCCCAGTTTTTTTTGAAGCTGTAGGATCCTGTATTACGTTTGCTGCGGCCGAAATCGAACACCTGATAACCGCGCTCACCAGCACGGCGCATCAGCTCCCAGTACATGAAGTCATTACCCGCCAGATCACGCGCGGCATCGGTTCCTCCGCCGTAATAGGGCAACACTTCATCCCGAAAATAAAAGCTCAGGACAGCACTGATGAGCTGATCATCTTTGGTCACCACCAGTAATTCACAATCCTTGCCAAAAGTTTCCTTGAGCAGATGAAAGTATCGTTTTGAAAAGACGGGTGTGCCCAGGCGCAATACACTGATCGAATATGCCTGAAAGAAACGCTCAACCTCTTCATCCAGGTGACTTTGTAATCCATGTTTGATGCCCTTGCGCACCATTGCCCGCTGCTTGCGGGGAATGGCGAGCATGTTTTGTTCCGGATCCGGATCGATCGATTTGCGGAAGGTGACGTATAAATCCTTGGTTGGCCAATCCGGATGAACGGGATGCCGGTGCCGATATTCCAGGCAATCCACCTTGAGATGTTTTGCCAAGGCTTGTGCGGCCTGGTCGAGGCGGCTGCGCGCGCCATCGGATATCGCTGCGATACCCCCATAGACACAGAACGGCAGGGCGCTCAGGCTATGGCCAAATAGCCAGCTGTCGATTTCTGCCAGTGGCAGTACGGCCTGGATATGACCATCGTTCTCAACGTAAAGAAACCAGGTTTTATGGCCGAATGCCCGTTCGATCACATGCTGCCAGCCTGCGCGGTGAAAAAAGGTTGCCTCCGGACAGGTCTCTACAAATGCATCCCAGGCATCATATTTGTCCGCTTGCAAAATGGAAATATCTGCTATTTCATTCGGCAGTGCATTGACAATGTTCCGCAAATTAGCGTTGGCCGCACTCATGTCAGCTGCTTCAGAAAGACCTGGTCCATCCGCCCCCAGCGAAAATGCCGGGTCAAGGCAGCGAGCCGCTTTTCCATGCGGCCCAGATTGAGATAGTGACGGAAACGGGTTTTGAAATTGATCGCCTGTTGACGCGGCTGATCCGGATCGATTTCCCAGGGATGAAAATAAAAAATGACTGGCTGACGGTCTACTGTATTGACCCGCTGCAGGAACCAGCGGGAGACTGCATAGGGCCAAAGCCGGAAATAACCGCCTCCTCCACTGGGCAAATTGCGGCCAAACATGCGTACTGTGGTAACCGGCAGTTCCAGCAATTTCCCCGAGGGGTTGGGATGGAAAGCGAAGCGTGGCGCTTCCGGCATGCCATAGTGATCATGCCGCACCGGATAGATGCTTGAACTGTATCGATAGCCTGCTTCTTCCAGGCAATCCAGTGCCCAAAGATTACGACTGCCAATCGAAAAGCTTGGCGCACGATAACCTGCTATCGGCAGGCCACCGATATCTTCCAGCAGCTGCTTGCTGCGAATGATATCGTCACGAAATTGTACCGGATTCATTTCGGTCACACGATGATGGGCATAACCATGGCTCGCCAGCTCGTGGCCGTTGGCGACGAGCTGGCGCACCATCGCCGGGTAACGCTCCGCTATCCAACCCAGGGTGAAGAAAGTCGCCTTGATCCCATTCTCATCCAACAGGGCGAGAATCCGGTCGACGTTACGTTCCACCCGGCAAGGCAGCACCTCCCATTCCGACCTCGGGATATAAGGCGAGAAAGCCGACACCTGGAAATAATCTTCCACATCGATAGTCAGTGCGTTACGAATCATATTGATCAGGCCAGTTTAGTCATCGTTTCCGAAAGCATCCACAGGATCGAATTCTTGCCGTATATCCAGCAACACTTCGTTTGCTTCTGCTCTGCCCAGCGACTGCAATTCCTCCAAGCACCCCATGATCAGCAAACGATCGCAGAACAAATTAATCTTGCGTGGAATGCCCCCGGAATAAGTGTGAATGATCTCGAAAATTTCATCCTGGAAAACAGGATTACCCGCCCAGCCCGCTTTTTGCAAGCGGTGCTCGATATAGGCTCTGGTTTCATCCAGATCCAGCGGGCCCAGATGATAGGTGGCGATGACCCTTTGTCTCAGCTGCTGCATCTGGCTGCCCAGCAATGTTCGCCTGAATTCAGGCTGGCCCAGCAGGAAGGTCTGCAGCAACGGCCGGTCATCGGTTTGGAAATTGGACAGCATGCGCAATTCTTCAAGTGTTTGCTGGGAAAGATTCTGCGCTTCATCCACCACCAGCAGCGCCCGCTTACCCGCCCGGTCGAGTTGATGCATGAACTGTTCAAGTTTGAGCAGCAAAGCAGCTTTCGATAGATTCTCATACGGCATCCCGAAAGCGGCCGTCACCATCCGCAAAACATCATCCGGATCCAGCCGGGTGCTCACGAGCTGCGCGGCAGCGATCCGCTCCCGCTCGAGCTTCTGAAAAAGATAACGCATCAGCGTCGTCTTGCCGGCCCCCACTTCTCCGGTAATGATGATGAAGCCGTCTTCTTGCGACAAGCCATATTCAAGATAGGCAGCGGCACGCTTGTGCCCTTTGCTGCCAAAAAAGAAATTCGGATCGGGTTTTAATTGAAAAGGTTTCTCGGCAAAGCCGTAATAGGAAAGATACATAACTCATTAAGTAATTCTAGAAGTTCATGCGTACAGAAGCGGTTATGGCATTGGCACTAAAATCGGCATTACTACGGTTGGATGACCGACGCTGATGACGATAGCGAAGAAATCCATTGATATTGGGCGTAATCCGCTTATTCAGGCTCAGCATGAAGATATAGAGATCATCATCCTGATCGGTCATACCGAAACGAATCCGGTTGTAGCCAAAATTGAAATTGGCACTGGTCAGTGCTGTCAGGCGATGATTCAACAGCACGTTCCCCCCTGTCTGGGTAGTATTCCTGGTCAGGAATGCATTACCGATACCGATCAATGATTCGTCTTCTTCATCCGGCGTAAAAGCCTTTCTGGAGAAATTGTAGACGCGAAAAACCAGGGAATTCTTTTTGCCCTGAAGCACCAGCGATGCCTGCAAGCGTTTGAGCAGAAACAGGCGATTGGTCAGAAAATTGTTTGGATCCGAAAAAGTAAATGGCAGACCTTGATCGAGCAATTGCCCGCCATCCTGGAGACCGGGAAGAAATTGCCCCAGAGCGCCTGGATCGATAATCGAAGCACCCAACATGGATTGCTGACCAAAAGTGGTGATATCTTCCAGATAACTCAAGTTCCAGACTGTACGGCGCGTACGATGATCAATCGACGCTGCATAGGTATTACCGAAGAATCGTTGACCAGCCGATGCATTGACATTGGTTCTTGTCGTGGGCACCCAGGAAAAACCGGCTGTCCAGAAATGGCTGGAAGACTTGCCCCTGATCGAAATAAAACTGTTGCGTTCATAGCCACCGGTACCAATCAGGCTGAATTGAGGCGTGATGACATAGCGAAGTGTACCTGCGCTTCGCTCTAGTTCCAATGTTCCCATACTGAGGCCGGATCGCTCCCGGTCGATGCTCGTATGGTTGTAATTGATCCCCCAGCCCAGCGTCCTGAATGCTGAACCGCTATTCATGGAAAGGTTCACCGAATCGATGGTATTACTAAAGAACTGTTGCGCATTCGAACTGATAGCACTCCGGGCATAGCGCAGCTCACCGGAAGCCAGATTCTTGAACCGGTGTCGCGCATAGGGACTGATACTCCAGGTACGAATATCCCTAAGATTACCGGTCAAATTAGTATTATCAAATGCAGGAGGACCGAATAGAAAAGCATTCTGCTGACTGATAGCCGCACGCCCATCCACAAAAAAGCGCTCTTTGATGATTTCGGCGGTTCCATTGGCGTTTAACCAATGCCGCATCAGTACACGCTCGTTTTTTGCAAAAACGAGATTATTCAAGGTGTAATTGATATTCGTGTTGAAACGGCGGCCTTCGCCTATTATCCCCAGACCCGGATTGATTTCTGAGATAAAATCCCCACCGCTGTCAGCTGCTACCCCACCAAACCCAGCACCGATTCCACCGAGCCCGACATTATCTGTATAGGTTCCGCTCAATGTCAATCGAGGTTGAATATTCCATTCGGCAGCATTCGCCTGCAATCCCCAGTAACCTGAACCTGCCAGGCAAACAAGCCAGAAATATATGCGATGAAAGGAATACTTAAAGTAGCTGAATGCTTTCATCAATAATAGTAACCGTAGTATCCAGCATTATGTGATGTTCGTGCCTTGTTATAAATCAGATTGATCACATCGCATGATTCAATCTGCCGCAAGGCCTCTTTGACAGTCTGCTGAGTGGTCCTTTCCGCCTCTACCACCAGCACAATCTGCCCCATCTGGCTTGCAAGCACACGTGCCTCGCTGGTGAGCAACAACGGTGGGGAATCGAAAATCACTATGCGATCATGATAACGTTGCGCAAGCTCTTCTAGAATGGCGTGCATGCTCTGACTTGCCAATAATTCGGTGGAATGGGAATGCCTTGCACCGGCGGGAATCAACGTAAGTTTTTCGACATTGGTTTTGATCAAAATGTCGGATACCGTCAGTTTCGGATCAAGAATAATATCCAGCAAGCCAGGCATATCCGGATTAAAGCTGAGTGTTCTTGGAATCGATGGACGGGCCACATCGGCATCAACCAACAATACCCGGTGATCCATTTCCATCGCGATACTCATTGCCAGGTTGACTGAGCAGAAACTTTTCCCTTCGCCCGCCAATGAGCTGGTCACCATAATCAAGTTGCCATGCTTTATCCCGCTATTTTCATTGAATGCATTGGAAAGCAGTGGACGCTTGATCAGACGAAATTGCTCCGCAACCAGCGACTTGGTGTGATGTGGTGTAACGATACCTTTATCGTGCAAACCATCCAGATCAATCTCTATCCGTTTCGCCGTCTGCGTAGTATCACGCGTTTTAGCATCTTGTCCACTTTCGGACTTAGGCACGCCATCGAGCAATTCGGAGGACAAAGGAATCGGTGATGAGGTGTCGCCCTCTTGCAATGGCATTTGAGTAGTCTTGGATGAACGATTTTTTTTATCCAGTTTTCCTGCAGCTCTTTCGATAAGACTCATGCCCCCTCCATCATCCATTACCTTAATTTATCCATGACTCGCCTGCATTGACAACAATCTGCTCTTTCCAAATCAAGGCTGTGCCAATGCCACACTAGGTGTATTCATATAAACCATCAATATCACATAACAGGTCATTAGCATCAGCAAGGAAATTCCGAATGCGAAAAGACGTCCCTTCCGTTTTTTCTTCTCTTGCTCAGTCCAGATCATGGGAATTGTTCCCAGAATTGGCAATCCCGTTACCTCACGCAAACCGCCCTGACTGTGGAAGGTGGGTCGAATCTGGCTGATAATGAAAGAAACAGCAATCCCTACGAGCAAAGCAGCTAAAAATACAATCGAGAATAATTTCTTGCGATCAGGCCCAGAGGGAATATCCGGCACGGTAGGCGGATCAATGATCCTGAATGACATCAATCCTGTTGTGGATGTCATTTCTCCAGAAATCTCGGCCGAAGCCCTGCGCTCCAGTAGTTTCTCGTAATTGGCCTTGTTGACCTTATAATCTCGGTTGAGTTGCTGCATTTCCACCTCCACCGCAGGCACCATGGTGCTCATCGATTTAAGCCGTTCATACCGGGATTCATACTCGGCCACACGCGCTTTCATGGAAGCCACCAGGGCCTCGGCTTCGGTTAAAGCAATGTTCAGTTGCTGCATCATCGGATCGTAGTCTTTGCCCTGTATATGGGCAGTCCCGGCAAGTTTGGCCTCCTCAACCTTGCGCGCCTCCAACTGTGTGATCAGGCGTTTGGTTGCCACCACATCCGGATGTTCTTCGGTAAAATTCAGCATCAGATTATCCAGATTGGTATTGAGCGACTGAATACGGGAATCAATCTCCGGATTCACGATGCTTTGCGGTGAGATTTCACTCGCTTCCAGCAGCAACACCGGCTCATCACCTGTGATTTGCCTTTTAACCGCGTTTCTGGCTTGTTCAGCTTCGACCAGAGCCAGCTTGGCCTTCTCCAGCTCTTCCATTGAGGCCATCAGCTGTGTGTAATAATCCCCCTGCCCAGGCAACAAGCCAATATTTTTTTGCTTAAAGGCCGTCAACGCGGCTTCGGCAGCAATCAGTTTTTCTTCATAGGCTGCAATCTGCTGATCGATGAAACGCAAGGCCGAAGTCGAATCCTGACGTTTCCCCTCCAGACCACCCTCGACAAAAAGAGTCAATAATGCCTGCACAATTTCCTTGGCAAGCTTGGGATCCTTATCATCGTATGCAATCGTAAAAATGTTATCCCGCCCGGTTGAAGCGAGCTTGATGTCTTTCATCAGCGAAGTCGCCAATCTATCTCTTGCGCTGTCACTCGTAACCTTGAGATCGAGATCCACCATGCGGATGATCCGCTCGACATTCGGCCTGCTGATAAGCGTACGGCTCATGATGTTGACTTGCTGTTCAGGGTTGGGCGCCACTGTCATGCCCGCCATCAAGGGCCGAAGAATGCTTTGTGTATCGACATAAATCCGGGCAGAAGCCTGGTAATTGTCAGGCATCTGGTAGACGAACAGCCATCCCAGAATCGCCACGAACCAAGCAACCGCAACAGACACCCAGCGGTATTTCCAGATACCCTTGATGTAAACCAGCAATTGGGCGATCAATTCATCCATATTGGATTACCCCGCTTTCGATGATGCATATACTCAGACTAAATTGAACTGACAATTAAAAATAGCTTTCTGGAATGACCAACACATCTCCCTGATACATGGGCACGTTGGCGGAAATATCACCATCCCGGATCAGGTCATCCAGTCTGACACGGAACTGTTGCTGGCTGCCCTCAATATTGCGAATGATCCGGGCACGATTACCGGCAGCAAAGTCGGTCAACCCGCCCACGGCGATCATGACATCCATCAGTGACATGTTTTCACGATAAGGAAGGGCCTGGGGTTGCGCAGCCTCACCGATCACCCTGATCTGTTCACTGAAAGGCCCGATAAAATCAGTAATCACGACGGTGACAACCGGTTGTTGCAAATACTTCGACAGCGTTTCTTCGATATCGCGCGCCAGTTCGGTTGAGGTTTTGCCGCTGGCCGGCAAATCTTCGACCAGGGGGGTCGTAATTTTGCCATCCGGCCGAACCGGCACACTCATCGATATCTCCGGATTACGCCAGACAATAATGTTCAACGTATCGCCGGGCCCGATCAGATAATCATGCGGAATTTTTTCCCCCTGGGTAGTAAGCAGTGGATAAGTTTTGCAACCACTTATGACTAGCAGGGCAATAATGATTAAACAGTTAACTAGCCAGCCTTTGATTGGAATATTCACATGAAACCCTCACTAAATTGATAGTCTACGGAGATTGATCTGATTTCGGTTTGATCTAATCATAAAGCAAAACACTTTATGCATAACGTGAAATTTGGGCATGAATCCCCATATGCTTGCAACAAGACCACCACCCGGAAAACACCACATCTATCCTGTGTATCTACGCCAAACATGATAAAAAAGAGCGTATCACTTTTCTTGAAGGAAAATGTGATCAATCCCACCGACAGCCGCTGATATCCCGTATCGTATCTTGTCCTGGTTAAATTGCAGGTTCATACATCTGTGCCTTGAAGGCCGTACAACCTGGTCTTCGTCCTTTTCGCCAATCGGATCAATATGAAGAAAATTGCTCATTCTCGTTCTCTTTATAAGAATTTGCAATATTATCTGCTGACTATGAACAATGGCAATCAATTCTGACACACACTCAAGCCTTTCCAGAGAACCTGATGACAGATTTACGGAAAACCAGGAAAAAACTGAAGGATTGAGGATTAATTGACAAATCCGGCCCGAGCAATTGAATAAGAACCGCAACACGCACAAACCGGTTATTTATTTTACCAAACCAACGCGCATCCGGCCCCATGCCTGACATATCAAACATACCAAGGCATCAATCTGATCTTGCATGGTGAATCACGCCCAAAACAACATAAAAAACTTAATAATACTCACATTGCCAACGCTATAATCAGCAGGCGGATTTGGCGTGCAAGTCCGAACAATTACTCTAAGTTGGAGGTGGTGTCATGGCTATCACACTGAATCATACAATCGTACCATCACGTGATAATCGGGCCTCGGCAAATTTTTATTGCGAGCTATTTGGCTTTGAATATCTGGGCGAATTCTCGCATTTCATTGTGGTGCGGGTGAATGACACGCTCTGTCTCGACTTTGACAACAGTGATAAATTCGAGTCCCATCACTACGCATTCAAGGTAACGGAGCAGGAATTTGATGAAATTCTTTCCCGTTTGCAGGCCGCACACCTCAAATACGGCAGCGGTCCCAGTGAAGCTAAAAACATGCAGATTAATCATCATTATGGGGGGCGCGGTGTTTATTTCCGGGACCCAAGTGGCCACCTTCTCGAAATCCTAACGGTTGATTATGAAATACCCCCGCACTGACCAGCCTGACCAGTTCAATAATTTCATGGATATGATCCAATGACCTGATCGTGCGAAATAGTGACTGGACACTGACCATTTGCCGTCAGTCGCTTCAATTGTGTTAAGTACAGTGGTGACTGGCAATCGAAGTCGGCGGTATCAATGCTATTTTGATCAAATTCCCCACCAGTTTCTGCGACCATCCACTGACATTCGACAACTTGCATGCCTTGGTGAACGATAAGGATCTGACAGAGTCCTGATCTATATAACGAATGGTCGTTTTTTAAGTATCTCCCCAGTTAATTCGCGCCATCGCGGGAAACAATCAGCGATCCTCGCACTACCCTCCTTTCTTGATTGAAGCAATCGCTTTGGCCGCAGAATCTGGCCGTATTGCCGATTGGCTTATAATCATGTGATCAGCAGGGATCTCTTTAGTAGCGAATTCTTTAACCCTTGAGTTTTCCAACTCACTTAAATTCAGGATTAATAAACAAATTTATGGCCCAGTACGTTTTAGTCATGAATCGTGTCAGCAAAATTGTTCCACCCAAGCGCACGATTCTCAAAGATATTTCCCTCAGTTTCTTTCCCGGTGCAAAAATTGGCCTGCTCGGTCTGAATGGTTCGGGCAAATCCACCTTATTGAAAATTATGGCGGGGGTGGACAAGGATCACGAAGGCGAATGCACACCCATGTCGGATCTCAACATCGGTTATCTCCCACAGGAGCCGCAACTCGATCCCAATTTAACCGTACGCGAGGCGGTTCAGGAAGGACTGGGCGAGGCGTTTAACGCTCAGCAACAATTGGAAGCCATCTATGCCGCTTATGCCGAACCAGATGCCGACTTCGATGCACTGGCAGCCGAGCAGTCGCGGCTGGAAGCGATCCTGATCGCGCAAGAAGGAGACAATCTGTCGCAACAAATGGAAATCGCAGCCGATGCCCTACGCTTGCCTGAGTGGGAGGCACGCATCGAACATCTGTCGGGTGGCGAGAAGCGTCGCGTTGCGCTATGCCAACTGTTATTGTCGAAACCGGACATGCTGCTGCTGGATGAACCCACCAACCATCTTGATGCCGAATCAGTCGAATGGCTCGAGCAATTTCTCGCACGTTTTCCTGGAACAGTGGTTGCCGTGACGCATGACCGTTATTTCCTGGATAATGCAGCAGAATGGATTCTGGAGCTCGATCGCGGCCATGGCATCCCCTGGAAAGGCAATTACTCGAGCTGGCTGGAACAAAAGGAAGTGCGCCTGAAACATGAGGAAAGCGCCGAATCTGCCCGTCAGAAATCGCTCAAAAAAGAGCTGGAATGGGTCCGGCAAAATCCCAAGGGCAGACAAGCAAAATCCAAGGCACGTCTTGCCAGATTCGAGGAACTCAATTCCCTGGAATACCAGAAGCGCAATGAAACCCAGGAAATTTTCATCCCGGTTGCGGACAGGCTGGGTAATGAAGTCATAGAATTCGGCAATGTCTCCAAGGGATTCGGGGAGCAGCTCCTGATCGACAACCTCAGTTTCAGAGTCCCGCCTGGCGCCATAGTTGGCATCATCGGACCCAACGGCGCCGGGAAATCGACCCTGTTTCGCATGATCATCGGACAAGAGCAACCTGATTCAGGCCAAATCAAAATTGGTGAAACCGTCGACGTTGCCTATGTGGATCAATCACGCGGCACGCTGACCGGCAACCAGACCGTTTTCCAGATGATTTCGGATGGCAACGACATTCTTACGGTAGGGAAATTTGAAATTCCTGCACGGGCGTACCTGGGGCGTTTCAATTTCAAGGGCCCGGATCAACAAAAAATTGTCGGCACGCTCTCGGGCGGCGAACGGGGACGTCTGCATCTTGCCAAAACCCTGATTTCGGGCGGCAATGTATTGCTGCTGGATGAGCCTTCCAACGATCTGGACGTTGAAACACTGCGCGCACTGGAAAACGCGCTCCTGGAATTTGCTGGGTGCGTGCTGGTCATCTCGCATGATCGCTGGTTCCTCGACCGGATCGCCACTCATATTCTGGCCTTTGAAGGCGATTCTCAGGCCACTTTCTTTGCGGGCAACTACCAGGAATACGAAGCGGATAAACGTCAGCGTCTCGGAGAAGAAGGCGCACAGCCGAAACGGATCCGCTTCAAGCCGATTACTCGTTAATTATTTCTCTCTCACAACGACAGTCTCACAAAAATTCGACAATCCCTATGATTGCTGTATACTTGTGGGACTGTTCTGAACAGTTAATTTCCAAGTTTCATCGTTCCTGACCTCTCCTAGACTTCCCTGTTTCCACAAGAAATTGTGCAGTACCTCTGGTTAGCGGCGATGTATAGTCTGCGCTAGCGGTACTTACTACATGCCGATACGGTATCTATCGTGTTTCTGCTCGCGCGTTTACTTTTTTCTTATCAGGAAAATCAACGTGTCTTTTGAAAGTTTAAATTTACACCCTTCCATTATTAAAGCGGTCCAGACATCGGGCTACACCACCCCCACTCCCATTCAACTACAAGCCATTCCTGAATTGATCGCCGGTCACGACGTCATGGCAAGCGCACAAACCGGCACCGGCAAAACAGCAGCCTTCATGCTGCCAGCCCTCCATCGCCTGGCATCGCCCGCGACAGCACATGGCCGTGGTCCGCGCGTACTGGTTTTGACACCCACCCGCGAGCTGGCCTTGCAAGTTTCGGAAGCAGCCAGCAAATATGGAAAATTCCTGCCGCGCACCAAAGTTGTCAGCATACTCGGTGGCATGCCCTATCCACTCCAGAACAAATTGTTATCCCAGGCCGTCGATATTCTGGTCGCCACGCCGGGACGTTTGATCGATCACATCCAACGCGGACGCGTGGATTTTTCGCGGCTTGAAATGCTCGTGCTGGATGAAGCGGACCGCATGCTGGACATGGGTTTTATTCATGATGTCGAGCAGATCGCCGCCTCCACCCCGGCCGAGCGGCAAACCATCCTGTTCTCAGCGACGCTGGACAGCGCAATTGATAAAATTGCCGCACGTTTATTGAAATCGCCCAAACGGATTCAGATCGCTTCTCAGCGCGCCAAACTCGAGAACATTGAACAGCGCCTGCATTACGTGGACAATCTTTCGCACAAGAATCAATTGCTGGATCACTTGCTGCGTGACGCCACCATCAAACAGGCGATTGTATTCACCGCAACCAAGCGCGACGCTGACTCGCTGGCAGACAATCTGTCCGCACAAGGTCACAAGGCCGCCGCAATGCATGGAGACATGACCCAGCGGGAACGCACACGCACGCTGACCGGCCTGCGCCAGGGGCGGCTAAAAATACTGGTTGCGACCGATGTGGCCGCACGCGGTATTGATATCGCCGATATTACGCATGTCATCAATTTCGATTTACCGAAGTTCGCCGAGGACTATGTTCACCGTATCGGACGAACAGGACGTGCAGGGGCATCGGGCATTGCAGTCTCCTTCGCATCGGACAAGGACGGCATGCATCTCAAGAGAATAGAAAAATTCACTGGAAACAGGATTGAATCGCATGTCATTCCCGGTATGGAACCGCGCTTCAAACCGAGAAGAACGCCTCGCAACGATGCCATGCCCAGGAAATCGCCTTCAGCCCATAAAGGCAAGCGCACTTGGCCAAATAATGCGGATGCACCCAATGCATCCAGCCATAGAGGCAATCGAACTGCCTATGGCCAACCCCAACCATACGGGCGCGACGAACGCAGACGTTCATTCAGAAGCGACAGCTTAGCCGGCTCCGGCAATTACGCCCGGGCAAAATAACGCCATCACCCGCCGGGCATGGGTCGTTTGATCAATGCCCGGCAGGGATGGCTTCATGCGACAATAATTTGCGCCGCTTCAGCATGCGCAGCAACCAGTAAACCGCCAGCCCGGCCAACAGATGCTTGAGCGCATGGCCACTGATCACCTCTCCCAGCTGATAGACAAATTCATCCAGTAGTTCGGCAAGTTTGGCCAGGGCATACCATGCCAGCACCCCATAAATATCGGCAGACCGGGTATAGCGGGACGGAAAAAACCTGACCAGCAGAATAATCAGCAGCGGCGCACCAAATTGGGTCGCAATGTAAAAATTCAAATTCCCTTCACCCTGCTGCTCGCTCCAGTACCAGAACAGGACACTCGCTCCCCCCAATGATACCAACACGCCCAATACGAGTGCCGCCCGCTTGATCGGCACACGCTCGATCAAGACTGCCGACAGCAGCGCCATGATGCCCAACGCAATCGGCAACCGGTCCCAAAACAGGCCACTGTTATCCGGATTCCAGTGGTAATAGGCCGATCCGGGAAACACCAGCACGATACTTGCAAAAACGACCAGGTAAGACCGGTATTCGTCCACTGTGTAGACTGCAAGAGATGGCTGCTGCCACGCCGCCCCTGCATACAGAAACTTCAAGCCTGCCAGACCCACAAACAGGAATGGCAAATTGGAAACAATATTCCAAAAATTGGGCATCCCCAGCCAGACACGCTGGTCTGCAAAGTCATGGTAAACATGCGGCTGAGAAATCGGCGGCAAGAAAAAAGCCACTACAGGCAACAAAATTGCCAGCATCAGCAATAAATAAAGTTTTGTACGCATCGATAACATTTAATCAAAATCTTTCTGGATTGCGCAAGGCCAACTGGCAATCCTTAGGGCTCGTTAATGAATCACCTTGAATCGCTAATGTTCAGCGCAAACAATTGACGGCCTCGTCGACGCGTTCCACAGCGATGACCTCCAGCCCCTCGATTGCCTGTTTCGGCTGATTGGCCTTGGGCACAACAGCCTGGGTAAACCCCAATTTGGCGGCTTCTTTCATCCGTTCCTGACCGCGCTGGACCGGTCGCACTTCGCCAGCCAGCCCGATTTCCCCGAACACCACCATTTTTTCCGGAAGTGCCCGATTCTTCAGGGACGAAACAATTGCCAGCAGTACTGCCAGATCAGCGCCCGGTTCCGTAATCTTGACGCCACCGACAGCATTGATAAAAATATCCTGATCGAAACAGGGTATACCCGCATGACGGTGCAGCACCGCCAGCAGCATGGCCAGCCGATTCTGTTCCAGGCCGACGGATAAACGGCGTGGATTGGGGGCATGCGCTTCGTCTACCAGTGCTTGAATCTCCACCAGCAGCGGACGGCTGCCTTCTTGTGTCACCATCACACAGCTTCCGGCCACTTGACCGCCATGGTGGGAAAGAAACAAGGCAGAGGGATTGCTCACTTCCCGCAACCCTTTCTCGGTCATGGCAAACACACCCAATTCGTTGACAGCACCGAAACGATTCTTGAAGGCGCGAATCAAGCGAAAGGCCGAGTGTGTATCGCCTTCGAAATACAGGACGGTATCGACCATGTGCTCCAACACCCGCGGCCCGGCCAGCGCACCTTCTTTGGTCACATGGCCAACCAGAATGACACTGGTTCCGCTAGCCTTGGCAAATCGTGTCAGGCGGGCGGCGCATTCCCGCACCTGGGCAACCGATCCCGGGGCGGATTGCAAAGCCTCGGTATAAATAGTCTGGATCGAGTCGATGACGACCACATCAAAATGCCGTTCAGCCAGCACCCTGTGCATCACTTCCAGCTTGATCTCGGCCAGCAGATTGACCGTTGCCACATCCAACGTCAGCCGCCGTGCCCGGAGTGCTACCTGCTGCGCCGATTCCTCGCCACTGACATACAGCACCTGCTGGCACGCAGACATGCTGGACAAGGCCTGCAGCAGCAACGTCGACTTGCCGATACCCGGATCCCCTCCCAGCAACACCACGCCGCCCGGCACCAACCCGCCCCCCAACACACGGTCAAACTCGGTCAGACCGGTGGAAGCACGTGGTGCATCCTGCGCTTCCACCTCGCTCAAATTTAGCACCTGTCCTGCCGTCAGATCCGATGCGGCACCCAGTCTGTTCTTTTCAGCGATGGTCTCTATCAACGTATTCCATTCACGGCAGTGCGGACATTGGCCCTGCCATTTCGAAGTCTGTCCGCCACAGGCGCTGCAAGTATAAAGTGTCTTGATCTTAGCCATCATCAGTCGATCGATTGCGCATCAATCCTGGTAGACCTCCGCCTGGTCAAATGCCTTGCCCTGGGCATCCTTGGCAGAAAGCAGGGGTTCTCCATCGATCGGCCAGTCTATCTGCAATTTCGGATCGTTCCAGAGCATGCATCGCTCATAGTCGGGCGCCCAGTAATCCGTCGTTTGATACAAGAACTCTGCAAAATCGGAAAGCACGACAAATCCATGCGCAAAGCCTTCAGGAATCCAGAGCTGCCTCTTGTTTTCCGCGCTGAGAATCTCGCCGACCCATTGACCAAAAGTCGGCGAGTTACGCCGCAGATCCACCGCGACATCAAATACCTCCCCCGCCACCACCCGCACCAGTTTTCCCTGCGGTTGCTTGATCTGGTAATGCAAACCGCGCAAAACATGCTTAAGCGAACGCGAATGATTGCTTTGCACAAATCTAACGCTACGCTGAATCAATGCTTCGAACTGACGCTGGTTATAACTTTCATAAAAAAAACCGCGTTCGTCACCGAACACCTGCGGCTCGATTACATACACGTCGGGAATTGTTAATTGCACAGCCTTCATCGATTTTTCCCAATTGCCATAGCATTCCTATCAAAAAGTTGAAAAACTGGTAAAATAGCGTCATTGGAAGTTGCAGATAATCGAATGGAGAGGTACCGAAGCGGTCATAACGGCGCTGACTCGAAATCAGATGGTCGGGTTCTCCTGACACGTGGGTTCGAATCCCACCCTCTCCGCCACCTTCGTTCAAACGAGCACGCAGCAAGGCCTGATTCATTTTCAGGAAATACCACTGCCTTCATTCCCGCTCGCGTCCCGACAAATTGGCAGCATCACCGAAAAAATAGAGCCTTGTCCCACCTGACTGGACACATGCAGCTTCCCCCCCAGCTCTTCCACATATTCTTTGCTCTCGAAGACACCGATACCCATACCAGCCGTCTTGGTTGATTCAAACGGTTGAAACAGTTTGTCGCGTATGAACTGTTCGTCCATACCATGTCCGGTATCCTCAATTTCAATCACAGCCCATTCATCCTTTTGCTTGAGCCGTATTGCGACTTGTCCATCCTTTGGCGTCGCTTCGATCGCATTTTGCACCAGGTGGCCCAGGACACGCTCGAGGCGCACTTGATCGGCCCTCACGTTCAGGGCAGTTTCGTCAATTACGAGACCGGGCCTGGGCTCAAAGAATGATTTGCTATGAACGATTTGCTGCAATATTTCCGCAAGCGGCAACCGATTGATATTATCCACCCGGTTACCGTTACTGAGTTTCTCGAGCATCCGCTTCATTTTGTTGACCGACAAGGCAATCGTCTCGATCATGTCTTGCTGGAACTCGGGGTTGTTTTTATGTTTCTCGGCATTTATCAACAAAAGCGACAGCTGGGAAATCAAGTTCTTGATATCGTGCACCACGAATGTGGAAATCCGGTTGAATGATTCAAATTGACGCGCCATGGAAAGTGCCTGATCGGTCTCGTACTGTGCCAGATAACTCGCCGCCTGACTGCCCGCCACTTTTAACAAATCCCGCACTTCCCAATTGAAGTCCACATGACTTCTGGGCTCGGTCAGGACCACGAATCCGAGCAATTCTCCGTGCAGGATCAAGGGAATCACCCATCTTGCCTTGGGAATGGCAGGCAGCCAGTCGGGCAAAATCATCGCTGCATATTTTTGCGAATCGGAATCATGCTGCTGCAAATCAATCACCCAGGCATTTTCCTGCATGAACTGGCAAAAACGACTGCCAGCACCCACGCATTCCGCTATATCTGGAATATTCCAGCGGGCAATCGGACGGTAAAACCCATGCTCGGATTTGAACCACAAGCCACCGGCCGGGCTTTCCACGAGTTGTGCCAAGGCAGCAATCACACGCACCCTCAATTCTGTCTTTTCTTCGGAGAGCGTACGTGTAAAACGCAGCCATTCTTCTCGGTAATCGTAGTTATAGCTGAAAAAATGCTTGCTGATGAACACCCTGAGCCAGGATCGCGTTGTGCCGGAGAACAGCACAATAATCAATAGCACGATGGCACCAAACAGGAAAATCAACTGCAAGACCGTGCCCCAGGATCCACCGGAAAAGCGCAGATAATAGCCGACTGCAGCCATCAACAAGAGATAAACAGCTGCGCCGAACAAGGCCGAGGAATAAAACAGGATATGCCTGGAAACCGCGATCCCAACTGTCCACTTTGGATTACGCGCCGCCGAGAACGCGATCAGCGGGACAGTCAGCGCATTAATCCAGCCACGCGCCACCCAGACGTCGAGATTGATTTTGCGGAATAGCAGTGCATCGCTGTAGAGATAAAAATCGTAGACAAAAAGACCACCGATTCCCAAGCAGATGAATTTGACGCCCCAGCGCCGTTCTTGCGGCGTATTCCGGTAATACTGCTCGATGAGAATCATGCCGATGATCGCCATCACCACTTTCGTCAGAAACACATAGTGAAGCGAAGCGGCCGCATCAGGCGCCATGTCAACTACTGGACCAAAGAACAGTGCCTGTATCAGACAGGCGAAATAAAACAGGACAACCGCAATAATCGTAGGCCTGATCTTGGGGGAAGTTGTGTGCGTTTCCCGTGTCTGAAAAGGGCCAAGCAAAATAACCAGGAAGGCGGTCAACACTGCGTTGCGCAATATCTCCAGCGCCTCCACCAGAACTGGATTTGCCATCTCCCAATGCGCCAATCCCGCAATGGTTCCCGCCCACAGCGCGGAAGTGAAACTGGCAACCGCCAGCAACAGACCATACAGCCGCCCCCGCCAACTGGTCAAGAGCAGGATGGACAGCAAAAGAAAAGCGATAGCTGCCGATGCGTAACTAGCGGCTGCCATGGCTGTTAGGGCTCGTTAATGAATAACTTGGGCATACGTTGTTACGTATTCGGGAAAGATACAAGGCGCGAGGCGAAGCCGAATGGTCGTTCCATTCGCAAGCCTCGCAACGCCGCAGATGCCCGAATACGCAACAACCCTTCGGGCTGGGGTCGCTTTTGGCGCATACCGGCGTTGTAAGCCACTTGTTGTGAATGACACAACGGCGTGTCTTACGCCTTGGTCTGCGCCAAAAGCGACCCCAGCGTATGCCCAAGTTATTCATTAACGAGCCCTTAACATGCAAACCGATTGCTATGGAAACTCACCGACCGCCTTTCCCCAGCAGAACAACCCCAACCGTGTCGATCAATATGACGAGATCAAGAAACAAGCTGTGATTCTTGACATAATACAAATCATATTGCAGTTTCTCGATCGCATCTTCGACTGAAGCCCCATAAGGATAGCGCACCTGCGCCCAACCGGTTATTCCTGGCTTGATACTATGCCGCATATTGTAATAGGGAACCTGCGCACTTAGGATATCGACAAAATGCGGACGCTCAGGCCGGGGACCGACAAAACTCATCTCACCCTTGAAAACGTTAAAAATTTGTGGCAACTCATCGATTCTCAATTTACGTATAATTCTTCCGATTCTTGTCACACGCGGATCATCGGCAGTCGCCCACTGCGGTTTTCCTCCCTTTTCCGCATCGTTGAACATACTGCGGAATTTGGCAACCTGATAGACCGCCCCGCCCTTGCCAACCCGTTCCTGCTTGTAAAACACAGGCCGCCCATCCTCGATCAGGATCAGCAGCGCGGCCACCAGCATTATGGGTAAAGTGACAATAAGGAGTATCAGGCTGGCTGTTATGTCGAATACGCGTTTGACAGTCGTTCTCAATGTTCCCTGATCGAAACCGCCACCAAACACCAACCAACTGGGATAAAGCGCATCCATGCGCAAATGACCGCATTCCCGCTCATAGAAGCCCGCGATATCGGTTACCCTGATGCCTCTTATCTTGCATTCCAGCAGTTCCTGTATCGGGAAAGTCCCGCCCCGCCGCTCCTGTATCGCCACGATGACTTCCTGAACATCATATTGATCCACCAATGACACCAGCAGAGCAGTCTTGGGCACCACCGAGGCAGCAGGCACACTGCGCTGTTCTTTTTCAAATGGAATAAACCCAACCACCTTGAAGTTGTGAAGCGCAGAGCCGCCTTCTACCAAATCAAGCAACTCCTTCGCTCTGGATCCGGCACCTAAAATCAGCGCCCGGGAACGCAGCGTATCCAGACCCGACCACCGGAAAAACAGGATTCGCCCCAGCAGGATCAGCAACAATGCCAGCAACATCACAATGGCGAGCAACCCGCGACCAAAGTAAAATTCTGGAAACAGGTAGAAAATCAGCGCCATAATACCAAATCCCAGCGCCAGGGATGGCAATAACCGGAGCAGAATACTCTCAAAATCACGCCTGCCATCCAGTTGATACATGCCCAATGCTGCCATGCAAGCCATGATCACAAAAGTAAAAATAAAGGCGCCAGGCAATTGGGAAAGCAGCAATTCTTTCGCCGTCCCCTGCCAATACATGAACCGAATACCTGCCCCGATGAAAAACACCAGAAACAGTTCGATGGCTTCAATTCCAGCCAGCAATACCGAGAATCTGGAAATGTAATGATTAGAAATCCGGATCAAAATACTCTCCAGCCAAAAGCAGTACAAAAATAATCAATTATTCCATCGTCCGGCGTTGCACAGGCAGCGGCACGACAGTTGCAGGGACGGCAAGCTGAGGCAGAGCATGGTTTGTCCGCCAGTTTGGGAATCATGCTTCAATCATGGCCGATTACGTTTAAGCAATTCTTTGATGTAAGTGCCCGGAATGGCATAACTGATTCCACTCGGGTTGCTGAGAGCTGATTCCTTTTTGCTTTTGACAAACACCATATTGACCACGCCATAAACCTCGCCGGTCCCAGGATCATACAACGGGCTACCGCTGTTACCAGGGTAAGCGGTGCCATCGAGCTGAAATACCTTGTAGGCTGACCGTTGCAACTGCCGGATTTTGCTTGCATCGAGCTGCCGGGCATTATGCACAGGCAAAATAATTGGCGTGATCGAGGCGATCAGTGCTCGGTGCGTGACCGGATAGAAACCGAGGATCATGCCGATAGGAAATCCGGTGAACGCGAGAATTTGTCCTTCTTTTATCTTGTCTGCATCCCCCAGTTTCAACGTAGGCAAAGGCGCGCCCTCGAAGCGCAGCAACGCCAAATCATACTCTTTATCCATGGCCACTACTCTCGCAACCCGCAATTCCGGCCTTTCGCCTCGGCCAGTCATAATGACCAACGATTCCCTGTTGGAACCACTCGCCAATTCAGGTACGACATGCGCATTGGTTATCGCATGCGAACCATCCTCGACGACAAAGCCTGTTCCCAGAAAATTGAGGGGTGGAGAGCGCATTTTCTGAAAAGTGCCCACACCCACGATCGCTGGCTTGACCCGGTCTATCGTCGCGACCAGCTCCTCCGCATGACAAGACTGCCATACAAACAGCATCAAACACGTAAATAACAACCGGCTCTGAAGCAAAAATCGCTGCACTGAATGGCTATCTGAAATCATAGTGTCTAAGAGTAATTGCAACACAGGCAGCATCGCCCGCAAGCATCCTAGGAGGCTGTCCGAGAATAGCGATCGTAGCGAGGGCGAGGCTGGTTGAGTTGGATTTTTCGATCATTTGAGGCGAATAGTCGTTCTATTTAACGAAAAGGATCGGAAAATCCGGCCAATCAGGCTCGTCCGCAGTAGATCAGTCTATTCTCGGACAGCAGCCTCCCAGCCCCCTGCCAACGTTTAAACCATAGCATACTTGTCCCGGTCTATGCATTATCTTGAATTCCTCGGTTGACCGCTATGATTTATCTGCTTCCATTTAATTTTTAGACGGATTGATGGCACATTTCAAGCACCGCAATGAAACTGAAAACTGTTCAAGGGCATAAAAAAGTAAGCATCGTTTGGTTGTATAGACATGGGTATGATTTCAACTATCCTTGAAGCAAGTTTTATCAAACTACTATACAATTTTGCAGCCACAGATAGATGCTCTTCCGATAAACTGCACCGTGACTCAGTCAGATGCGCATTTCAATTCAACGCCGGGCCACCGGGATGCAACACAGATCGATTGACAAACTTTTTCCAACCTTTCAACTTGCAATACCTCACCATTGAGAATTGAGTCCAACCAATTAATTTATGTTTATCAGCGTACTTGATTTATTCAAAATCGGCATTGGCCCTTCAAGCTCCCACACCATGGGACCGATGGTTGCGGCACACGTTTTTCGTGACCATGTCAGCCAATACCTCGCCGAACACGCCACCCCTCATCATTATCAGGTGTCCTGCACGCTCAAGGGTTCGCTCGCTTTCACAGGCAAGGGCCATGCCACTGATCGCGCAGTGACACTGGGACTGCATGGCTACAGCCCTACCGCGCTGGCCAAGCAGGATGTCAACACATTGATCGCCACGCTCTGGTCAACCGATGTGTTGATACTGGATGACAATCGACAGGTGGCCTTTCATCCCGATGATGATATTTGGTTCGACAAATCTGCCCCTTTGCCACAACACCCCAATGGCATGATTTTTTTCCTCCATGACGAACAGAACAATACCGTACTGTCCGAAACCTTTTTCTCAATCGGGGGCGGTTTCATTTGCACCCTCGCGGAAATCGATCAGCTGAATGCCCCCCTCAAAATGGAGTCTGGCGAAACCTGCCCCTATCCTTTTGATTCTGCACGCAGCATGCTGAAGATGTCGCAACAAAGCGGCCTATCGATCGCGGCCATGAAACGCGCGAATGAGCTCACCAGAATGCCGTCCCAGGCACTGGAGCAGGGGCTGGACGATATCTGGCAAGCCATGCGCCGCTGTATCGAATCCGGCCTCTCGACGGCAGGCCAACTCCCGGGGGGATTGAAAATACAGCGTCGCGCCCGCACCCTGTACGAACAACTTCAGGCCCGCCCGGAACAAGCCACACTCAACGACTGGCTATGTGCCTATGCCATGGCCGTCAATGAGGAAAACGCCGCCGGACACATGGTAGTGACCGCGCCCACCAACGGCGCGGCCGGTGTCATTCCTGCTGTGCTATATTACTTGTACACACATGAGCATGGCACACACCAACAAATTCGTGAATTTCTGTTGACTGCCGCCGCCATAGGCGGACTGATCAAGCATCGCAGTTCCATTTCGGGCGCTGAAGTCGGCTGCCAGGGAGAGGTCGGATCGGCCGCCGCGATGGCTGCCGCAGGACTGTGTGCGGCACAGGGCGGATCCTCCGAGCAAATCGAGAACGCTGCCGAGATCGCACTGGAGCACCATCTGGGCATGACCTGCGATCCTGTCGGCGGGCTGGTGCAAGTCCCCTGCATCGAACGCAATGGCTTTGGTGCGATCAAGGCGCACACAGCGGCAGCGCTTGCCCGCCGCGGCACCGGTCAGCACTTCATGCCGCTCGATAGCTGTATCGCCGCCATGAAACAAACCGGTCTGGAAATGTCTCACAAATACAAGGAGACCTCTCTGGGCGGTCTTGCGGTCAGCATTACGGAATGCTGACAACGCCCACGAACAAACCGTTAGCCCGGTTCTGTGATGCCCTGGTATCGGCACTGCGCTGATCGGACCCTCAACATGAAGGCAAATCCCGCGTGCCTAGGAGGCTGTCCGAGAATAGCGATCGTAGCGAGGGCGAGGCTGGTTGAGTTGGATTTTTCGATCATTTGAGGCGAATAGTCGTTCTATTTAACGAAAAGGATCGTAAAATCCAGCCAATCAGGCTCGTCCGCAGTAGATCAGTCTATTCTCAGACAGCCTCTTAGCACGTTACATCTTTGATTCTTGCACTTAAAATAATTCATCCATGTCAGAAAGCAAAACGATTCTATCCCCCCATGACGCTCACCAGGCAACCGAACCACTCCAAACTTTCGAATTGGGCCACGACAGGAAACTCACGATTCTGGGGACCGCGCATGTATCCCAGGCCAGTGCGGACAAAGTCCAGGAGTTGATCGCCACCCAGGCGTTCGATGCCGTTGCGGTAGAGCTGTGCCCCAGCCGCTACAAGGCAATTGTCAATCCGGATCTGCTGGCAAAAATGGATCTTTTTCAGGTGATCCGCAAAGGCCAGGCCTATATGGTCGCAGCCAGTCTGGCGTTGGGTGCCTTTCAGCAGCGCATGGCGGAAAATCTGGGAATCGAACCGGGTGCCGAAATGCGCACGGCCGTCCGCGATGCGCAGGCAGCAAAATTACCGGTATTGCTAATCGACCGGGAAATTGGCACTACCCTGAAACGAATTTATCATAATTTTCCCTGGTGGCAGCGCTTCGGGCTGTTTAGCGGTTTGCTCGCCAGCATCATGAGTCACGACAAAGTCAGCGCGGAAGAAATTGAACGCCTCAAAGAAGGCGATGTGCTGGAAAGCACTTTCTCGCAATTTGCCGAGAACCAGCGGGACTTGTACGGGCCGCTGATCAGCGAGCGCGACGCATACATGTCCGCACGCCTGCTGAAGGAAATCACCGAAAACGACTACCAGCATACGCTTGCGATAGTCGGCGCAGGCCACATGCAAGGCATCAGGCAAATACTACAGGCGAACTCGTCCCGATCGCCCGATGAGACCATTCGCCAGCTCGACATCATTCCCGATGCAGCCCGCTGGATCAAGTATGCACCCTGGTTCATTGTGGCGCTGATCCTGACCGGGTTTGGCATTGGTTTTCAGCGCAGCCCCGATATCGGCATGGCGATGATCATCGACTGGATTATCATCAATGGTGGATTGTCTGCAACCGGTGCCGCCATCGCATTGGCCCATCCACTGACAATCGTCACCGCCTTCCTGGCCGCACCGCTCACATCACTCAATCCCATGGTGGGTGCGGGCATGGTGGCCGCAGCGGCAGAAATCTTTTTGCGCAAACCGCAGGTCAGCGATTTCAGCCGGCTCCGGCAGGATACGATCCGCCTCAGGGGTTGGTGGAAAAATCGCGTCACACGCACCCTGCTCATTTTCCTGCTGGCTTCCTTCGGTTCCGCAATCGGCACCTATGTCGCCGGATTCAGAATTTTCGAACATCTCAGTGGCAGCTGATTGATTCAAGGGCACCTCTAAATCAAGGAAGCGGCCTGGCCAATTCTTGGATAAAATAGTTTCGGGACTGCTCGGCTGGCCGCCATGTAAGCCAGCCAGCATGACATCTTGAAATCCGTACGCCGCAGCCCGTTCAACTGAGAATGCCACCATCACCGGTGCACACTGCGGCCATTGGCCGCAGCTTGAAAATCGCCAGCTCTGTTCAACTCGACCACTGTCAATACCGGACAAAAAGCGAGGAACGGCCTGCCGTTGTTTATCACCCACATGCTGCCTCTGAAAATTAGCTTATGCTTCGCTACTTCGAGCGTCTGATCGACCCCTTCCCACCCGGCCAGCCGGCCGAACCACCGGCTTCGCTCTATCGCTTCTGCCGACACTATACCAAGGGACTGGAGCCCTATCTGCTGCTGCTGGCCATTTTCACCTTTTGCGTGGCCGTGGGAGAAGCCATGTTGTTCGGTGTGCTCGGCACCATCGTCGACTGGCTGGCCGAGCGGGATCCACAGGCATTCTTGCAGCAAGAATCCCGCGCGCTGCTGGGACTGTCACTCTTCATCCTGATCCTGATGCCCCTGCTGGTATTTGCCCATTCAGTAATCCTGCATCAGTCGCTCATGGGCAATTTCCCCATGCTGGTGCGCTGGCTGGCGCATCGATACCTGCTCGACCAAAGTTACACATTCTTTCAGAACGAGTTCAGCGGGCGCGTGGCCACCAAAGTCATGCAGACAGCACTGGCGGTCCGCGAATCAGTCATCAAAACCCTGGATGTCTTGCTGTTTGTCAGTGTTTACCTCATCACGGCCCTATTGCTGATCGCCAACGCCGATCTGCGTCTCTGCCTCCCGCTACTTGTCTGGCTAGCAGCCTATTCATGCATTCTTTACTACTTCATTCCCAGACTCAGGCGCATCGCAAAACTACAGGCGGACACGCGCTCCAACATGACCGGCCGGATCGTCGACAGTTACGCCAATATTCTGACCCTCAAGCTTTTCTCCCACACCCAGCGCGAATCCGGCTACGCACAGGACAGTATGCAGGAATTCCTGGATACCGTTCACCCCCAAATGCGTCTGGTAACCTGGCTGAACACCTGGGTCTGGATCAACAACATGATATCGGTGTTTGCGATCGGGGCCCTGGGCATATACCTGTGGCTTAATGGCAGCATCAGTACCGGCGCCATCGCGGTTGCGCTGAGTCTGGCGATCCGCCTGACCGGTATGTCGCACTGGATCATGTGGGAAGTTGGCGAGTTATTCGAGAACATCGGCATAGTTCAGGATGGCATGAACATGCTGGCCAAACCGCACGCCATCGTCGATGCCCCGCATGCCAGACCCCTATCCGTCAGCCGGGGCGTGATCGATTACAACCGGGTCAATTTTTCCTACCACCAGGCAAGCCATGGCAAAAGTGTGCAAATTTTTGATGAATTTGATCTGCATATCAACGCTGGTGAAAAAGTTGGCATTGTGGGGCCGTCCGGGGCCGGCAAATCGACCCTGATCAACCTGCTGCTCCGCTTCTACGATATTCAGCAGGGCAGTATTCTGATTGACGGCCAGGATGTGCGCACGGTCACCCAGGCCAGTCTGCGCGCCAATATCGGGATCGTCACCCAAGACACCTCGCTGCTCCACCGCTCGATTCGAGAAAATATCCTGTTTGGCAAACCCGAGGCCAGTGAAGTCGAAATGCTGGCTGCCGCCCAACACGCGCATGCCCATGAATTCATCATGGACCTGGTCGATTACAAAGGCCGCAGAGGCTATGATGCGATGGTGGGAGAGCGTGGCGTCAACCTGTCGGGCGGTCAGCGCCAGCGCATCGCCATCGCCCGCGTCCTGCTCAAGAACGCCCCCATTCTGATCCTCGATGAAGCAACCTCAGCGCTTGATTCCGATATTGAAGCCAGTATCCAGCAAAGCCTCTATGAGCTCATGCAGGACAAAACCGTTATCGCCATCGCCCACCGCCTCTCCACCATCGCCGCCATGGACCGGTTGATCGTGATGGATCAGGGCCGCATCGTCGAACAAGGCAGCCACGCGGAGCTGCTCTCACATGATCAGCTCTACGCAAAACTGTGGAATCGCCAGTCCGGCGGATTCCTCGGCCATCTCGATCACGACAGTCCAGCGCAGCCAAACCCAAACCACTAATGAACACGAATACACACGAATTATCAATGCAGCAGGAGAAGCTATTTGGCAATGGCCGCAACCCGTTGGGCCTCCCCCCGTAGGGTGCACCTGTGCACCGTTCGACTAACGTTAAATGATGGTAGCCGGGACCAGTGTTAGAAAATCGGCAACCCACAAACTCTCTACGCAGCATGGATTTACGCACCCTCAAACTGCTCACATAACCTCCCAAAACAAATACAGGCCTCAACCGGATTAAAGATTTACGGGAATCTGGCCGAATTAAGCAGGACTCGCTGCGTATCCGTTCAATCGGCTGGCTTGCCTATTCCATTGGCCGCCCTGGGTATAACCGAAGGTTTTCCAGTGGAGCGATCCGAGCAGGCAATCAAGCCGGGGTGTGGCAGCTGCAGCCCTACAATCTTTTTTACAAGGTGGAAATGTGAATTCAGTCGAAGAGCTAATGATCCATGAAAGACTGTTGACCGATGAACAGCTAAAACGCGCGCGCATCCTGCAGCAGCAACTTGGCAGCCATTTGGGCGATGCCCTGCTGTCACTCGATTTGTTGCCTGAAGAACAAATCATGAGATTCTTCAATCCAGTGCCACCGGTCCCGGTGAAAATCGCCGATACCGGTCTGGATGAATCTTTCCTGGTTGATCTCTCACTCAAGGCCGCCTACCTTGAGGCCGGCACCTTCTCGGTCCAATCGATCGCCGAAACACTCTGTCTGCCTTTCAGTGTCGTGACCGAACTGATCGAAAGCATCCGCACCGATCATCTGGCGACGGTCAGATCCATGAATGGCTATGGCGATACCACCCAGATCCTGGAACTGACCCAACGGGGGCGGGAAAGAGCGGAAGCCGCGCGCGCGATCAGTCAGTATGTCGGTGCGGCGCCCGTTCCGTTGCAGGATTATACCCGTGCGCTGGTCAGGCAAACCGTCCGGGAAATCGATCTGGATCGCGCCTGGATTCATGCGGGACTGCAGCATCTGGTCATAGGCCAGCAATTACTGGATCAACTGGGGCCGGCTTTCGCATCCGGACGCTCCATCTTCTTGTACGGGCCGCCCGGAACCGGCAAAACCAGCATTGCCGAGGCACTGGGACGCAAATTACCGGGAGAAGTGTATATCCCGCAGGCGATTACGGTCAGTGGGCAAATTATTCGTTTGTTTGATTCCGCCATTCACAAAGAACTGCAGCATACCAGCCAACAGGAAACGGCCCAGCTCGATCTGAATCGGCATATCAGACATGATCCACGCTGGAAAAAATGTCATCGGCCGGTCGTCATGGTAGGCGGCGAGCTGACACCCGATATGCTCGAATTCCGTTACGATGAATCCAGCCGCTTCTATGAAGCACCGATCCACATGAAAGCCGGCAACGGCATGTTCATACTCGATGATTTCGGCCGCCAACGGATAGCACCGCGCCAATTATTGAATCGCTGGATCATCCCGCTGGAACGCGGCACCGATTTCCCTTCGCTGCACACGGGCATGAAGTTGACGATACCGTTTGATCAGATTACCGTTTTTTGTACCAACCTCAACCCATTGGATCTGGTGGACGATGCATTCTTGCGCCGGATCCGTCACAAAATACATATCCGCCATCAGACCGAGGAAGAATTCAAGGAAATTATGCGCCGGATCTGCGAAGCACAAGGCATCGCCTGTGAAGCACAGACAGTGGAATATCTGCTGGAAAATTACTACCGCAAAACCAACCGCCCCATGGCCGCCAATCACCCGCGGGATCTCATGGAACACATCGTGGACCGGGCCCGCTTTCTCAAGCAACCGGTCGCACTCACGCCGGAAGCAATCGATTCAGCAGCCGCCAATTATTTCGTGAAGCTCTGATCTCACGCTATCCAAAATAAATTGTTGAATCGGTGCACAGGTGCACCCTACCCCAACCGGAAATGTGGCCAGCTCCCATGTAGGGTGCACCCGTGCACCATCAAACCAAATCTGAATCACCGCTCATTCAAGGCAAGCTGCCGGGGTCTGGCCGGGTTGAAATAATCGATGGCGACTTGCAGGTCTTTGCCCAGCAGAATCTTGACTCCGATATCATCGCGCAAGCTGTTGTTCTCAAATGATTTAGCCACCCCATTGGGTAGCATACTGCGCATGTGTTCGGCCTGGGCCTGATGACCCGGACGGTAGTGAATTTCGGTGCTGGCCTGCTGGAAACTGGGGTGATTGGTCAGGCGTGCGCCGGGATACCCAGCTTGCGCCAGGAAATTTGCTACCTTCCTGGCCATCCCGCTTATGCCGTTACCGTTGGAAACCTCGATTCGCTTGTTTTGGGGCGCGCTGGCCGTTTCGGCAGCCACATGGCTGGCTGGGGCAGTCTGCATGACGCTGCCCGTCTTGGAAGGCTGCACAGCGTCTCGCAATTCATAAACATTGGGGGCAATCTGCACGATCCGGGATACCGGCTCCGGCCGCGCCTGTGCCACATTAGCGGCGGAGGTATCACTGGTTGTGCTCTGCTCTGCTGCGGTGGCAGTGGCAGCAGTCGTATCCAGCCCCAGCTGCCGGTTGAGATGGGCCAGATTCTTGCGTGCCTTGTGATTGAGCGGGTCAAGGCGCAAGGCTTCCTGATAGGCAGCCGCTGCTTCGGCGTAGCTTTCCTGCAACTGCAGCGCGTAGCCAAGGTTGCTGTGCAGATAGGTGGCGGCCGGCATCATGGCGATGGCCTGCCTGAAATGCTGCAAGGATAACGCATGCCGCCCCTGGATCGCGTAGACTATGCCAAGGCCATTATGCGCCTCGACATAGGCCGGGTCGACTGCCAGTGCCTGCCGATAGGCGGTGATCGCATCCTGGTATTCGGTTCTGCGATGGTGATAGCGCCCCAGATTATAGAGCCGATCGGCACTCCTGTCCGGCTGCCTTACCTGCATGACAGGATGGATATTCACACCAGAATGCTTGCCTACGGGATAAAAATGGGTACATCCCGCCAGCAGGGATAGACAACCCAGCGTCCAGGCATATTTTCGCTTGAATACAGGCATCGGTCATTCTCCTGTCGCACGCAGCCGTTGACGCACAGTCATCAGATTGGCGCGCGCCTGTTCATTCTCGGGATCGAGTTGCAGCGCCTGCTGGAAGCCACGTTCGGCATCTGCCAGATTTCCCTGCAGCAAATACGCATATCCCAGATTGTTGTGCAAATGGGATGCCAGCGGCGCCAGCTCGATCGCCGTTGTCAGATGGCGCACCGCCAGTTGAGGGTTATCCATTTGCGCATGGACGACCCCCAGGCCATTGTGCGCCTCGACATAAGCCGGATCGATCGCCAGAATCTTTTCATAGGCGGCGATCGCAGCAGGAAAGTCTCCGGCCTGCTGGTGCTGGCGGCCGGCCTGATAAAGCTTGGCCAGATCCTGCAAGGTCGCCTGCTGTGTGCGGGATTCGGACAAGGTATTCTGTGCCAGACGATTTTTGGTCGATTGCGTCGCACACCCGCTGATGAGCAAGAGGGCGCAGCATAACCCAAGCAGTTTTCCAGTTTTGTATCGATGCATAATCATCCTTTATTGACCCGCCATTGCGGGCAGCAGGTTGCGGTAAATACTGATAAAGGCAGGCCCCAGCAGTACAATCATCAGGGTAGGAAAAATAAAGAAAATCAGTGGAAACAGCAATTTCAAGGCAATCTTGGCGGCAGCCTCTTCCGCCCGCAGGCGGCGTTTGGTGCGCAGTGTATCCGAATACACGCGCAACGAGGCAGCAGTACTGGTTCCGAAGCGGTCGGCCTGGATCAGCATGGCTGCCAGTGCCTCAATCTCCTCCACACCGGTTCTGGCAGCCAGATTGCGCAATGCCTTTTCACGGCTGGCACCGGCACGCAGCTCCAATCCCACCAACTGGATCTCTTCCGATAACACCGGACTGCTCACCTGCATTTCTTCACCCACCTTGGCCAGCGCCGCGTCCAGCCCCAAGCCGGCTTCCACGCAGACCGTCATCAAATCGATCGCATCCGGAAAATTTTCGAACAGCTCGCGCTGGCGTGTCTCGATCACACGGGACAGCCAGAGATTGGGTGCGTAATAGCCGATTGTGGCCAGTAGCGTGAGAATCAGTATGCTGGCCTGAGTGCTCAGCTCCAGTTGACCGATCCCGGCAGAAAACAGGAACAGGCCTGGCAAGAGCAGCGCCAGCAAAGTCTTGGCCGCGAAATAAATTGTCGGCGCAGAACTGGCGCGCAGTCCGGCATGCATGAAGCGTGCACGGAAAGGAGATGTTTCCCATTCATCGCTGGGCAATGACAGCTCTGCCAGCGGCTGCGAGAACTTGACAACCGTTTCCTTCCATTCCTGTTCGGCCAGTGCATCAGCTGGCGAGGCATCGCTGGCGGCAATTTGCCCCAGCCGGGTTTTAGTCGAGCGCGGCGCGAATGCGAGCATGACGGAATAGACAATACCGGCCACCGCCAGAAAAATCATCACCAGAAAGACTGTTTCCACAGATATCATGATCAAATCACCATTGAAGGTATCGGTCTATAAACATATGCCTGAAAAAATCCTGCATGCACTCGGATGCCGTCATACCCGGATCTTGATGATGCGCGACATGGCAAAGATACCGATGGCCATCATCCCCAGCCCCGCTCCGATGATTGTCGTGCCCATCGGATCCGTCCACAACACGTTCATAAAGCCGGGATTGACGAGATTCAGTATCAAAGCCATGGCGAAAGGCAAGCAGGAAAGTATCCAGGCCGACAGCCGCCCCTCGGCCGAGAGCACGCGCACTTTCCCCAGCAGCGTCAGGCGGTCGCGGATCAGCTGGCTGATTTTCTCGAGCAATTCCGCCAGATTGCCGCCGCTTTCACTTTGTATCAGGACAGCAATGACAAAATAGCGCAGATCGGTAATCGGCACGCGCACCGCCAGATTCATGAGCGCCTGCTGCATCGAGACGCCAAAATAGATTTCATCGAAGACCAACCGGAATTCTCCGGCAGCCGGTTCCGTGCCCTCGGTGGCGGCCATTTGCAGGGCACCGGGAAAGGCATGGCCCGCTTTCAATGCGCGCGCGATCAAATCGATCATTTCCGGCAGCTGCTGCTCAATCAGCGACAGCCGCTTGCTTCTCGCCCTGACCACAAACAAATACGGAATCATGCCGCCCAGCCCTGCGAACAACAACATCATGGGGAAGGACTGGCCCAGCAATGCCGCACAAGCCATGGCACCGACAGCGGCTATCAGGGTATAGACCAGAAACTGGCTCACCATCAACGACATCCCCGATTGCACCAGCAAACGGTCCAGACTGTGAATGCGCGGCAGCTGCAACAAAAAACGCTGCAATGGCGGTGAATGGCTGAGCAACCGCTGCTTGAGCAAGGAGGCATCCCCGCCCTGCCAGCCAGCGGAAATTGCCTGCAGCCGTTTCTTGATGCGCTTCGCTTCAGGCCCCTGGTTGGCACGCCAGACCAGGTAGCCCCCTTCCAGCAGCAGAACTACGGCCAGAAACGCGAGCGCAATAAAAAGATAGTAAAGATAATCGTCCATCCAACCTCCCTACTCGTAGCGGCGATTCGGATCGAATAGATCGTCGCTCAGAGGCGACCCGAAAATCCGCAGGCGCTCCGCAAACTTCGGCCGGATGCCGGTCGCCCGGAAATGCCCGAGCACCGCGCCATCGGGTCCTATGCCTGTCTGCTCGAACAGGTAGATTTCCTGCATGGTAATGATATCCCCTTCCATGCCCGTGATTTCCTGGATGCTCATGATCTTGCGCTTGCCGTCGGACAGGCGGGAAACCTGGATCACAACCGTGATCGCCGCGCTGATCTGCTGGCGGATCGCCTTGGGTGGCAGGTTGAGCCCGGCCATCCCGACCATGTTCTCGACCCGGCTCAGCGCATCACGCGGCGTATTGGCATGGATGGTCGCCAATGAACCCTCATGGCCGGTATTCATCGCCTGCAGCATGTCGATCGCCTCCGCGCCGCGCACCTCCCCGATGATGATACGGTCCGGCCGCATCCGCAAGCTGTTGCGCACCAGCGCGCGCTGCGTCACTTCGCCCTTGCCCTCGACATTGGGCGGGCGTGTTTCCAGCCGCACCACATGCGGTTGCTGCAGTTGCAATTCGGCCGCATCCTCGATCGTGACCACCCGTTCGGAATGTGGAATGAAACTGGAAAGAATATTCAGCAGGGTGGTTTTACCGCTGCCGGTTCCCCCAGAAATCAGGATACTGCACTTGGACTTGACCAGACCGCTGATGATATCGGCAATCGCTGGTGTCATGGATTTGTGGCGGATCAAATCCTCCACCTTGAGCGGCACCACCGCAAACCGCCGGATCGAGAGCAATGCGCCATCGATCGCGAGTGGTGCGATGATCGCGTTGACCCGCGAACCATCCGCCAGCCGCGCGTCGACCATCGGACTCGATTCGTCGATCCGCCGGCCGACACGGGAAACGATCCGGTCGATGATTTTGCGCAAATGCGCTTCGTTGGCAAAATGGACATCGGTCAATTCGAGCTTGCCCCGGCGCTCGACATACACCTGGCGATGGGTGTTGACCAGAATATCCGAAATGGACGGGTCGGCCAGCAACGGCTCGAGCGGCCCGAGCCCCAGCACTTCATTCTGAACATCCTGCACGATGCGCTGCCGTTCGAGATCGTTGATCGGCGCCCGCTCCTCGATCAGCAACCGTTCTACCAGGGCCTTGATTTCAGCCAGCAGGCGCTCCTGCGGCAGGCTTTCCATCACGGCCAGATCCATCCTATCCAGCAATCCCTGATGAATCCTGCTCTTCAGTTCATGATAGGCCTCATTGTTGCGCGTCTGGGTGGCCGCGGTCACGTTTGCAGCCGTGGCGCTGCTCTGTATGACCCCTTGCAAGCGATCGCGTATAGACATGATAGATATCTCCCAAGGTTAAAAGGCAAACAGCTTTCTCAAGGAACGCTTTTCCTGATTGACGCCGCTCAATTCGCGCGCGATGTCCTGAATCGACCGGGCCACCACGCTGCGTGGTGCCAGCCGCGTCACCGGGATACCCTGATTGACCGACTCGGCCACCACGTCGTAATCGTTTGGCACCGTCTTGAAGATGGGGAGTTTGAGGGTATCGGTAATGTCGCCCAGCGTGATATCGTTCTTCTTTTCATAACGATTGACGATCAGGCGGATCTTGTCGTTGACATAGCCCAGCGCATGAAAGGTATTGATCATGCGTTTGGCATCACGGATGGAAGGCAGGGTCTGCTGCACGACTGGAAAAATATAATCCGCCTGGTCCAGCGCCTGGATCGAAACCGCATCCAGCGAACGGCCGATATCCAGCACCACGAATTCATATTGCTTGACTGCCACCTGCAGAAGCGGCTTGACATGTTCCGGCTTAATTTCCGCCGCCATCTCGGGTTCCTCGGGGGCGGACAGCACTTCGAAATTGGGCAGCACCTGCACCATGCTGGCAGACAGGAAGGACCCATCCAGCCGCTCGATTTGCCGGGTCACGTCAGCGATCGTGGTCTTGGGCACGCTGTCCTGCACGAACAGCGACGCATCACCGAACTGCAGATTGAAATCGATCAGTGCCGACTTCTTCTGCTCACTGGCGGCCAGGGCATAGGCTATATTGCTGGCCAGAAAGGTCGATCCACTCCCCCCCTTGCAGGGAATGAAGGCCAGAATCTTGCCCTTGCGGATAGCTGTCTTGGCTTGCTGCCTGCGTTTCTGAAAGCGATCGACCGCGTCTACCAGCACATGTTGAGTCACTGGTGTCGGCACGATCTCGCGCACTCCGGCGCGCATGGCTTCGATCAGATATTCCTGCGACTGGGCGGGACACAGCATGATGATGCCCAGCTCGGGAAAACGCGAAGTCGCCCGGTCGATCACCTGCAATTCGCTCGAACTGAGGCCGGCGCCTTCCAGCAGCAATAAATCGGGATGTTCCTGCTCGATCACGGCAGGTACCTGCTGTATGCCCCCCATGGAGGAGACCAGCGTATGTGTGGCATGGCTTTGCGCAAGATATCTCTGTATGGCATCCAGACACTGTGAATCTTGTGCAATGGTGGCGATTTTCAATTATTCACTCCTTCAAACCTGTAAAACATATCGGGTAGAAACCTTGAGCATGGCGGTTCAGCTACAATCCGGATTGGCGCTGTTCATGCTCTCGCGTGGCAGCGTGGTGGCAAACGGCGGCATGGTAAGCGTCAACGGCACCAGCGGAATCAGGGTAGAGACAGTCACCCCGGTAATGCTGACCGTTACCGACCGGCAACTGTTTTGATTGCAGCCGTCGGGAGAATAGGTGATATCGATGTTGCCCGAATCCAGTACACCCAGCATCTCCTGCATCCGGCGCCGGATGGCGGGCGCATTCGGATCGCACACCACCGCCAGCCGTGCGCCCAGGCGGGTCGCCTCGGTCGCGGTATTCCAGTAGAACAGCACCCGGCTCATTTCGATCACGCCGAACAGCAAGGTGAACAACAGGACCGCCAGCAAGGCGAATTCGACAGCCGCCGCCCCGCGTTGCCGATGGCTGCAGCCGGTTCGGGCTTGGGATAAAATTCCGTAATGGTTCATGATTGCCTCATGCTGGCACGAATGTCGCCAAATCGAATCGATTGCTCGCCGCCGCCGAGAAAGGCACGCGGATCAAGAAAGAAATCGAACTGATAACCCTCGATACCCACTTCCACCAGACTGATGGTCGTGCCCTCGCTGGTTGTCACATCGATCGGGGTTTCGTTGATCTTGACCATGCCGGTGGTCAGTCCGGGCGCGAGCGCCGGGCCGTTGCAAGTCAGGTTGCCATGGACTGCCAGACACCTGGCCTCGTTTTGCGCCTGCGTGTAGCGCGCAGCATCGGACGGATTGTACTGCGAGAGATGGCGCACCGCCGTGCGCACCGATTTGGCGAGTGTGTTGTATTGATAGAGCGCGCGGCCGAATTCGGCCACGCCGAACACCAGCACCAGCATCGGCACCAGCAGCAGCGCCATCTCGACCGCGACCGCACCCTGCATGCGCTTGCGTAACCGGAATTTTGAACGATACATAGTGCTTACCTCACCAAAGCCGGCACCAATGGACCACTACTACCAGGCCCACCTACAACCCCGGCTGATGCACAGGGGCTATCTGGATCGTCTGCCAGGCCGAGATATTCGAGAAACATATCGCTGTTTCCTGAAGCGCCGGGGCATCCTTGAAACGCAGGATCAGTAGATTTGGCTGAGCTTACCAAAGGATGCAGCATCAAAACGCAAGCCCATGATTTAAAAGGAGCGCTATGACTGCCAGATGCCGCAAAAGAAGCACAATCGACTACTGGCACTGCAACCACTCTACGGTCTCCTCCTTTATTTCTATGCTGTGTAGATATTCGTCCAGGGGGCGCAACGCTAAGCCCAGTTTCATCGTTCCCTTGGTAAGGCTCATAATTTTTACGGCGATTTTGGAAAAAATCGCTGGCAGCATCACGACAACCATGCACCGCCCAGTTCTGGGCAGTATAGGCGTAACCACTATAATCCGGCTGGGCTATTTCCTGACCCTTATATATGCCAAAACGAGTATTCCATGCGTCAAAAGCGCCTTGGTTTCTGCCTGGCTCAGAATCAATATTTCCAGTCACTTGAACATTACATTGGCCAGGGCCTTCCAAAATGCGCTTCAACTCATTTACTCCGGATGGGTTAGGAGGATATCTCACCCATAAAAAATCCCCTGTCAATCCACTGCTTGAGTCCAGCAATGCTTCCAGCCAATCGCCTTTACTCTTATCAGTCAAGCTATCTTCACAGACAGCCATGGGCAATGCACAAGTCGTCTGCCCTGGCACAAGCGAGGCCACTGCTCTGGCTCCGACTGTTTGGTCACCGATATCGACTCCTGGCAACAAATTGAGTACCTGAATGAACCAGTTGGCAATTTCAGGACGCTTCACTTCGCAATGAGCAAAACGCATGGCCAGCGGCTCACTCTCTCCATCATGAGGCTGTTCATGCAGCTCTTTGCTAAATTCCACCTTCAATCCATGAAAATCTCTCGTTATCGCCTCCCCCTGGAACAGTACCTGATGGCGCTCCCCAGTTGCAAAACCAGCTGCCCTGGCCAACTTGAGCTGATTGGTATTGGCACCCGTCAGCTCGCGCGCGGCTGCCAGGGCGCAGGCGTCGGCGCTGTTCTGCAGCTCGGATTTGGCGACGAACAGCTTGCCGAGATCGAGCGCGAGGCCGACGATGCCGATCAGGCCCATCAGCGACAGCGCGACGATCACGGCCACGGCACCCTGTTGCCTGGCCGGCAGGGCCGGCCGCCGGTTCAAGGCTTTGTCAGGAATGACATGCATAGTTGAAGCTCCTGTCGGTCATGGTCAGTCGGTGCCCGTGCTGGCGCCGGTGGTGCCGACATCGATGACGCCGCGCATCGGCGGCCGCGGGTTGCGGAAAGCGTTGCGGTAGTTGTCGAAAATCGCGTCACCGGCCTGGCCATCGATGCCGGGCACCGGCTCGGTGTTGAGCGAGGCTTGCGGATTGATTGTTTGCTGGGCCTTGGCGGTGCCGATCGCGTCACCGAAATGCGCGTCCCAGCGGGGTGTGGTCGGTGCGCAGGCCGCCAGCAGGCCAGCGACGATCAGCAGCAGGGCATAGGCCGGCTTGCGGGTAAATTTTGTTTTCATGTTGGTTAATCCCCTTATTTCATTTGAAAGCCGCCCGCTTCAGCCGGATAGCCGGCCGCTCTCGGTCGGGCCTGGTCGGAAGCGCTTTCCATCCGCCCCTGGATCAGGAATTCTCCCCTGCCCGGTTCGATGAAGGCATCGGTCGGCAGGGCATAATCGGGCTGCAGCGGCTTGACCAGCCGTGGCGTGACGACGATCATCAATTCGGTCTTGTTCATCTGGTATTCGCTGCTGCGGAACAGGGTGCCGAGCACCGGCACTTCGCCCAGCATCGGAAAACGCTTCATCTGTTCCTTGAAGTCATCCTGCAGCAGGCCGCCGATCGCGAGCGACTGGCCATCCGCCAGTTGCACCGTGGTCGAAATCCGCCGGGTCTTGAAAGTCGGGATCGCAACAATCGCGCCGAAGCCGCTCGACGCCACTTCATTGAAACCCACCAGCTCGGAAACTTCCGGCGTCACCCGCAAGTGGATGCGGCCTTCTTCCAGCACAGTGGGTGTGAAACGCAACCCCACCCCAAATTGCTTGGATTCGAGCGTGACCTGGGCCATGCCCGGCACCGGAATCATGATTTCCCCGCCGACCAGAAAGCTGGCCTCCTGACCGCTGATGGCGACGATATTCGGCTCCGCCAGCACCTTGATCAGTTCATCGCGTTTTTCCGCATCCATCAGGAAAGCGGTGCCCTTGTCCATGACGGCATTGTTGACCCGGTCCAGTCCCAGATTGACATCCGCGCTCAAATTCTTGCCAAACAGCAGGTTGGCCGGTCCGCCACCGATCACCCCGGCCATGACCTGTGTCCAGGCGCTGCCGGTTTTGCGTGCCGCGCGCGCGAAATCGAAGCCCAGTTTCTCGGCAATGGTGCGGTTGACTTCCGCCACCTTGACTTCCAGCATCACTTGCTGGTTGTCGCGCACCCGCAGCAGGTTGACGATCCGGATGCTGCCGAGCCCCGCGCCCGCGCCGGGGGAATCCTCATCGGTCTGCAGGCCCTGACGCAGTGCTTGCAGACCTTGTTGCCCGCCCATATTCCCTTGCGTACCGTCTCCCTGGCCACCACCTTCCAGACTCATCATCATGCCCAGAATGGATGTTCGAATATAGGTATCGGCCAGCGCCACCGCGCGATCCACCTTGACGGTATTGGAGACCGTGCCCGACAGCACCAGCGAATCGCCAGCCGCGCTGACCTGGATATCCTGCTCCTCCGGCATGATCTCCTGCAGTTTGTTCTGCAGGGCGGCCGCGTCCATCAACACGGTCACATCGATCACGCGGGTCGGGCCATTGCGCGTCCAAAGAATCAGGTTGGTGGTGCCGATCATCTTGCCCAGAATATAGATTTCGCTCGGGTTGATCAGCGCCACATCGGCCACCTTGGGATTGCCGACTGAAATCCGGGTAATCGCCTGGGGGAGCCGCAGCAGGGTCGATTTCCCCGCTGTCACATTCATGCTGGAAACCCCTTCGGACAGCACCCGTTCCGCGCCCGGCTTGAGATGGCTGGATACAGCGGCCATGTTTTGTGCGGCCGCCACCGAACCCAGGCCGGCCCACAGCCATAGCGCGCACCCTCCCGCCACGACCCATCCTGTTATTTTTTCCAGTTTCATGCAAATCACCCTTTCGTTAGCGAGTATTGGATTTATGAAGGCCGCGGATGATTTCGACCGAAGGGGCAGGTACCGCTGCACGCCGGTACACAACCGGCTTCTTCACTTGTTCAGGCTCGGCGACCACTTCGTCGCCAAGCAAATCGCGCGTGCGCACCCCCTGGGTCGCGCCCAGGCTGCGGTCGATCTGGTTGCGCAGCACCAGTGACAGCGATCCCACGCTGCGCGCCAGATCAAGCCGTTCCGCCTGTTCCGGCGTCACTTCCAGGGTGACGGCATTGACCACGCGCGGCTTGGTCTCATCGCGGGCCAGATCCTGCGCGATAGCCAGCACCAGAATCTTTTCCAGCACAATCTTGGAGATCGGCCGCTTGCTGTCATCCCTGGTATTGACCAGAATATCCACCAGGCTGCCCGGCAGGGCGAAGCCCGCCACCCCGACCACATCGTTCACCCGCACCGTAATCGCCCGCTTGCCATCGGCAATCACCCCCGACAAGCCGCCAGCGGTACCTTCCGGCGCCAGTTTGGATTCGAGCAGCGGTTCCCCGCGCTGCAGATTGACCCTGGCAACCCGCCCGGCCAGCAGCGAGCTGTCGTGAAATGCCCCATCGGGCAGATTGCCGCTCGGCCAGTCGATCGTTCTCAGCAGATCCGCCGACAGCCGCGTGCCGATATGGATTTCCCGGTCGGCCACCACTACCCGGGAGGCATCGACATTCACCCGGCTGTTGATCCATTTGGCCGCCACCACCACCGCGGCCAGGCCCAGCAACAGCGAAACGGCCATCATTCCCAGCGCGCCGAAATTCCTCATTGATTCACCCCTCGATGGTTAACCCAGTCACACAATTCATTTTGCATTCTTATCATCACCCTGACATCGATCAGCCAAATCTATCGCAGACACCCTCACCGCAATTGTTAGAACAGATGCATAAAAGGACGTTATTCCCAAATTGCGCTTGCCGATCACCTATGCACGCTGCGCACATGGAATCGCCCCGCACACATGGTTACGGTCATCGGGAGAGAAAGTTGAGGAAAAAGCGGGAGGACAAAAGACAGGCGCAGCGGATTCCGGGACCGGTCTACCACGCCCTGGTAGGGTGCGCCCGCGCACCGTATCCATCGGTGCCAACACGCACTGCAAAAAAAACACCACCTGCCGTCCATTTCACGGCAAATGGCAGCAAGCTTGAAGCTTGGCTCGGGTCCGGCTATTGCTGCTCAGACTGTCAGCAGATAGACAATGGTGCCGCTGGCGATCGCCACGCCATACGGCAGCTTGTTGACGGTGGTCGCAGCGGTCGCGTCGATCGGCAGCCGCCAACCGGGCGACTTGGCCATTTTCAGCAGCATGGTCAACTTGAGATTATCCACCACTTGCATCATCCTGCCGCGCAGCAGCGACACGCCGATTGCCAATACACCACCTGCGATCAATACATACAACGTTATCCACAGCATCGCGCCAGGGCCAACAAATGCGCCGATCATGGCCATGAGCTTGATATCTCCAGCTCCCATAACATTCAGAATATACAACGGCATTAGTATTATCAAACCGACGCATAATCCCAAAAAGGCCGCCTGAAAACCTAAACCGCCAACAGTCATTGGTAATAGTGCATTCAGCGACAATCCAATAAGTACCCCGGTCAATACAAGTTTATTTGGTATACGATAACTACGTAGATCTTGCCATACTGCAAAAAACAGCAATATCAATAAAATAAATACAATAAGTAAGGACATAATTTTTTCTTAGAAACCCGGCCTTGGCCGGGTTTCTAAATAAAAATAACTAATACTTAAATTGAATTCGTTCTCAATTAAACGCCCTTAAGTTCTGTCGAGATTTTATTAAACACAGCAGTAAGGTCTGTGCCTACAGCTCTAACTGCTACAATTATCGCCACTGCTATCAAAGCTGCAATCAAAGCATATTCAATAGCCGTTACACCTTGTTCGTCATTCCAGAATTGTTTGGCGGATTGAATCAGTTTGTTCACGTTGTTTCTCCTTCAGGTTGGTTTGGAAAGTGACTGCTGTTTGTTTACGTCACGGTTGGCATTCTGCCTCATCACCAATGGCGCGCCTATCGTACTGTGGTACCTCGTACCTTGGTACGACCCAATGGCGAACCATGCTGGTGAAAATGTTAACGACATACTTTGACATTCTTTTAATTTTTTTCTTCGGCGAATTCGTATAATAAGTGCATAACCCGCTAATCGATACGGGATGCGACTTTCCTCATGAGGCAGAAGCAGGATGTGGTAAAAAACATCCCGAAAAATTACTAACGGGAGAGCTTCATGGCTTACACACACCTTACCTCTGAGGAGAGGCACTATATTGAAAAACGACACAAGATGCAGGATTCGACGACAACCATCGCATTAGCACTGGGGCGCAGCCAATCGAGTATCAGTCGTGAACTGGTGCGTAACTGTGGTCAGCGTGGCTACCGGCATAAACAAGCTCACGGCAAGGCTCGGCAACGTCATGTGGACAAGCCCAAAGCGGTCAAGCTGACTTCAGCACTAGTGGATAGCCTTGAGAGGTTGCTTGAACGGCAATGGAGTCCCGAGCAAATCAGTGGCCGTCTCAAGGCGGAAGGCAGGTCGACGGTTTGCCATGAAACCATTTACCAGCATGTGCTAAAGGACAAGCGGGCGGGTGGCAAGCTATATCTGAATCTGCGCCACCATTCGAAGAAATACCGCAAGCGTTACGGCAGCAATACAGGCAGCGTCAAAGGCATCCCCAACCGGGTGGACATTGACGAACGTCCTCCGGTCGCCAATCAACGTGAACGTTTGGGTGATTGGGAAGCGGACACCATGATCGGCAAAGGGCAGAAAGGTGCGATGGTTACACTGGACGAACGTAAATCCAAGCTACGTCTGGCGTTCCCCGTAGCGAACAAAACCGCAGAAGCGGTGACAGGCAGCATAATCGCCTTGCTGGGCGGCTTTAAAGATTGGGTACATACGCTCACCTTCGACAACGGAAAAGAGTTTGCCAAACATGAGCAAGTTGCCCAGGCCATTGAATGCAAAACATATTTCGCCAAGCCCTATCATTCGTGGGAGCGAGGACAAAACGAGAATGCCAATGGGCTGTTACGCCAATACTTCCCCAAGGCAATGGGGTTGTTGGACGTGACCACTCGGCAAGTATTTGAAGCTGTGCATAAACTAAACAACAGACCAAGGAAGTGCCTGGGGTTCAAAACACCTTACGAGGTGTTTCACGAACTATCCGGCATGGATGCTGAAAAGTTGGTGGGTTATGCACTTATTACTTGAATTCAAGTTCGGCATCACCTGCCCGGCCGCCTACATTCCACCGCCCCACACACCCGCAAACCGCATCAACCGCCGCCGGACAACGTGACAAGCGTGGCATAGCCCCCGGCAAACCGGTGCACGAGTGCACCCTACGGCGTTCACGGCTCACCGGCATCCGCCAATGCCTACCCCAAATCCACGCCCACCCAATCGGGCACAAATACACCCAATAATTGAATTGCCCGCGTAGGGTGCACCCGTGCACCGCCAACCCCCGTCAACCACACCGCCAAACGCAACCACCACGGCATAGCCCCCGGCAAACCGGTGCACGAGTGCACCCTACGACGTTCACAGCTCACCGGCATCTGCCAATGCCCACCCCAAAGCCACGCCCACCCAATCGGGTACAAATACACCCGACAATTGAATTGCCCGCGTAGGGTGCACCTGTGCACCGCCAAACCCTCTCAACCACACCGCAAAACGCAACCACCACGGCATAGCCACCGGCAAACCGGTGCACGAGTGCACCCTACGGCTTTCATGGCTCACCGGTATCTGTTAACGCCGACCCCAAAGCCACGCCCACCCAATCGGGTACAAATACACCCGATAATTGAATTGCCACGCGTAGGGTGCACCTGTGCACCGCCAACCCCTCCCAACCACACCGCAAAACGCAACCACCACGGCATAGCCACCGGCAAATCGGTGCACGAGTGCACCCTACGGCTTTCATGGCTCACCGGCATCTGCCAATGCCTGCCCCAAAGCCACACCCACCCAATCGGGTACAAATACACCCGATAATTGGATTGCACTGCATCGGGCGCACCTGTGCACCGCCAACCCCTCTCAACCACACCGCAAAACGCAACCAACACGGCATAGCCACCGGCAAACCGGTGCACGAGTGCACCCTACGGCTTTCACGGCTCACCGGCATCTGCCAACGCCTGCCCCAAAGCCACGCCCACCCAATCGGGTACAAATACACCCGATAATTGGATTGCCCGCGTAGGTGCACCCGTGCACCGCCAAACCCCGTCAACCACACCGCCAAACGCAACCACCACGGCATAGCCACCGGCAAACCGGTGCACGAGCGCACCCTACGGCGTTCACGGTTCGCCGGTGTCTGTCAATGCTTGCCCCAAAGCCACGCCCCCAATCGGGTACAAATACACCCAATAATTGAATTGCCCGTGTAGGGTGCACCCGTGCACCGCCAAACCCTCTCAACCACACCGCAAAACGCAACCAACACGGCATAGCCACCGGCAAACCGGTGCACAGGTGCACCCTACGGCGTTCATGGTTCACCTGTGTCTGTCAATGCTTGCTCCGATACCACGCCCGCCCAATCGGGCTCGTATATCCCCTGCCGGACAAGGCGATGAAATGTCGAATAGGGCCAATCGCCCACTTGCGCCACCAAACCATGCTTAACCGGGTTGTAATGCAAATAATCCATATGCCGCCGGTAATCTTGCTCGTCCCGGATCCGGTGTTCCCAGAAGCGCCGCTGCCAGAGCGAGGATTCCTTTCTTTGCTGCCCGCATCGGTGCAACCGGTTTGTTTCCAAACCGCATTGCCTGGAAACGCAACGCTTGATTTTGGACCAGCGCACGCTGAAATCGGCATCGCCGGGCGGCAAGGTCCAGATGCAATGCAGATGATCCGGCAGCAGCACCCAAGCCTCGATCGTGAACGGATGGGAAACCCGAACGGCCTTGATGGCTGCCCGCAACGCCTGCCTGACCACTTCACGGCAAAGCAGCTTTTGCCGGTGATGCGTCACCACCGTGAAGAAATACATGCCGCCTTTGGTATCGTCCCTTCGGTAGTTGGGCATGGATCGGTTTTATGGATTTGGGGACAGCGGATGGGTGAAAGTTGGCATGGTTATCTCCGGATCGGTGTACAGGGTGTCCATTACAATAATCGGCTCGTTGCCGGTTTTGCGTAGGGTGCACCTGTGCACCGCTCAGCCTCGCGGACCATGGCCGGGAAAGATAGCGTGTACGGCGTGGTTAACGGCGGTCGGTATTGCGCCGACCGCGCGCTATGAAGAATGGCTGTGGGTGTCGGTGTGGTCGAGGTTGGCGGTGTCCTTGATCAGCAGCGCGAGTTTGATGCGGTCGGTGATGGCGAGTTTGCGGAATATTTCGGTGAGGTGAGCCTTGACGGTACGTTCGGCGATATCGAGTTGCCGGGCGATGCCTTTGTTGCTTTCTCCACGGCCGACCAGCAGCGCGATTTCGTATTCGCGCCGGGTCAGGTTCTCGAGCAGGTTGTTGACTGCATGCTCGATATGCCGTTTCTCCTGGGTGGTGGTGGCCAGTTCCTCGAACATGTAGCCAACCAGTTTGCGCCGCATCCATAACTCCCCTTGCCAGACTGCTTGCACCATGCGCTCGATTGCGGCCGGTGGCAAGGGTTCGCGGCAGCAGCCGCGTATGCCGAGTCGGAACAATTGCCATTCCATTTCATCGGAGATGCCCAGGCTGGAAACGATGACCTTGGTTTTGGGGCTGCTCTGCAGCAGTGTTTCCATTTCCGTCAGGCTGTTTACGCCCAGCATGTCATGATCGAGCAGCAGTACCGGGGGTGTCCGTTTCTGCATTTCTCTGAGAAGTAGATTCAATTCGCGTATGCAAAGCACGGGCGACAGACTGGATACCCCTTCCCTCCATTGGTCCAGCAATTGCTGGCTGTTACTGGCGAGCAGAATCAAGATGGCCTCCGCAGATATCAGGTTGAAAGGATTGTCAGCAGGTTGAAACGGCAGGCTGCGCATTTGCTTGAGCGCATCGTTCCAGGGCATGCCGGCCGCTCCCGCTTTTGCAAGCGAAAGCGGCCTGTTGCCGGTTTACTGCGGGATCGGCTCGGCCTTGAGCAAGGTGAGCGTGCCGTTGGCAGGATGGAGCAGCAGCTCCACGGAGAAGAGTGCGCCGGTTTGGGCATCGGCCACTTGTGGCAGCCTGACGATCTGATTGGCCGGATTGTAGGTGGCCTGGTAAGGATCGGCCGCCGCGGGTACATTCAGCAACTGGGCCGATTGAATGGCAAAGGTTGCCGGAGCCTCGGCGCTTTGCGCCGTCACCACCTGCTCCAGCTCAACTGCGTACAATTGGTTGTTGGCGCGCAGCATCGGCACGCTGGCCCGGCGGCCGACCGCGTCGAATTGCGTGCTGAGGAGCGACAGGACCGCGAACGGATCGGCGCCGGTGCGGGTGACGCTGAAGCTGTACTGATCATCCGAGTACGGATAGGCCACGATATATTCTTCGGTGGTGCCGTTATCGGTGTCGAGTTTCGGCCCGTCTCGCTTCAATACCACATCACCATTGGCGCAATCTTTGTCTTCGCCATCGCGCAGCAGCGGGGACGAAATCAGCACCAGGTAATTTTTGGGCTGCGGGCCGACGCCGATATCAACGGTGCGGCGGTTACCGAAGCAGGGATCGATAATGCCGACCAGGCTGTCTCGCATGAAGCCCTTGTTGTAGAGCAGATAGGGATGGTTGGCGTGTGCGACCGCCAGGGTTTCAAAGGTATCGTTGCTGTACCATCTGAGCGGGTAGGTTTTGTCCTCATGCGGATGCTGGGCCAGCTGGTCGGCGTCGAACACATACAGCACCCAGCTGTTCTCATCCATACAGGAAGTGCCTTCCGGGCACAGGGCAATATTGATGATTTCGTTGCCGAGGCTGTTGAAAATGAACCAGTCCTGGTCGCTGGACGCGCTCAGCTGCCCGCGCATGATCTGCCCCGGCTGTTGCGAATTGCCGGCGTGGATGGGATTGGCATCGCTTGAACGATCGTTGAATTCGATCTCGACGTTGTCGAAGGATACCGATGGATTGCCGAGAATGAAAATGGTCAGTTTTACATCAGTTCTGGCACCACTGGCATGAGTCAGCTGGTAGTTGAAAACCTCCTGCGCCACTTCATTGGGCCCGAGCGCCTGTACGTGTTGCGCATCGTTGCGCAACACGTAACGGTACACACCGTTTGAAATATCCAGCAATCCATAAGTGCCGGCCGGGCTGTCAAGCAGCGTCAGCGACGAAGCGTCCACACCGCCAAAAGCATTGCCCGATACTTCCAGCTTTTCGTTCTTGATGACGGTGGCAACCAGTTCGAGTGTCCCAGCCACTTGTGCGACGCCAGAGTCTGACGAACCATCCGGCGAAGTGCTGCTGCCCGGAGGGCGTATCGACATGGTCGAGGCAAATGCCGCATTCAAGCCTGTCAGCATGCATACCAGCATCAGGACACGGCCGGCTTTCATCCATTCATTCATAATCTTTCCAATCGGTTTGTTTATCAAGGGAGCACCACAGATCACTTCAAACCGGGATTATGTTGAAATCCAGCCAACTGCTATCAAGCGAACAACAGTAAAAAAGCCGGGTTATTTCCGCTCGGCAGGTTTATGGAAGGGCGGCGGAGGCCGGTATATGACAATCAGCATCGGTTTTATGCTGTTTGATTTCTAGCGCGCCATTTCTTCCAGACCCACCCTGCCACCAGCAGGGCGATGGCGATGTACCAAATACCGTAACGCTTCATCCACTCGGCCGTATTTTTCTCTACAAATACCTGGATTTCAGCCAGCTCCACGATTTGCGGGTGCTCCTGGGAGGTATCGGCTGTTTGCAGGTGAAGCTTGAGCGAAAGTGCGTGACGGCCGGGGGTATCCGGCGTGATCGCCCATGACCAGCTGGTATCGCCATAGCTGGCATAAAGCTGCGCCTGCGGACCGGGTGGATGAATGTCGAATGTCTCGCCTGATAATTCCGCCTGCATTTCGGAGAATACCCTGCCGCTCACCCCTTGCAGGGAAATGCCGGCAGGCGATTTCTCAACGATACTATTGATGCGGCGCGCGAGCTTTTCGGTATCCAGTTGTAACCCAACCGTGAATGATTCGAATTGCTTGACCTGATCAGGCAAGCTGACCGCCGAGCTGTCCACGGGCAACTTGGTCATCACAAGCGGGGCGAACTGCTTTTCTCCAAACCAGGCATGGGCAAGAAAGTTCATGACAAATGGAATAAACAGGATGGCCGCCAGCAGCACCGGCAACAGCATGCTGAAACGAAGATAGATACGACGCATGGTTCCTCCAGACTTGAATGGTTGTTTCCGAAACGAATGAGCGTGCAATGCAAAGAGATAGGGCGAAAAAAATTTTATGCCTCAAGATATTTCCAGTAGGATACAGGAAGCATGGTGTGGTCCGTTGCTGGTTTTGCGGTGTGCAAGCGCACCCTTGGGCGCCGGCAGAGACCCCGCCGTAGCCGTTAATAACTTCCTGGTCGAAGCATTACTGAAAAAGGGTTCACAGGCATAGATCATCATGACTTACCAAGCGCCTTACCTCATCGCTCATCGGGGTTACCCCGCATTGTATCCGGAAAATTCCCTGGCAGGGCTCGAGGCCGCCATCGAGGCAGGCGCCTGTTTTGTCGAGATGGATGTGCAATTGAGCCGTGAACGGACGCCCTATTTGTGTCATGACGACCATCTCGGCCGACTGGCCGGTCTCGATATCTGTTTGACCCAACTTGACGATGATGCCATTGAGGGTTTGGCGGTCCCCTACCCTGCCGCCCCGCATTCAAGATCAAAGACCGCCGACCGAACCGCGCCGATCGCTCGCTTGTCGGCATTCTGCCAGCTTCTGCCGGAGTGGCCGCATGTCACCGCCTTCATCGAAATCAAGGCTGAAAGTATCGCCCGCTTTGGCCTGGAAACGACGGTTGCCGCCATTTCCGATGTGGTTTATCCGCTTCGTGCACAATGTGTCATGATTTCATTCGACCGGCATGCAGTCGGTCTGATCCGGGAGCGGGGCATGGCACGCATCGGCTGGGTCATCGAGCGCTGGCACAACCAGCAGTTGGCGTTCGCCACCGAGCTGGCGCCGGATTATCTGTTCTGCGGCACCGACATTCTGCCCCAGCAACTGAACACGCTCTGGCCCGGCCCCTGGCAGTGGGTGATCTACAGCGTCAACGATTATGCAACGGTGCTGCAATACGCCCAGGCCGGCTTCATGCTGATCGAAACCGACACCATCGGCACTCTGCTTGAATACCCGCTCTTGCGGAGAGCCTGCGAGACCTTCCGCACGGGCGACCTCAACCTGTATAAGGGTTGAAACGAGATGTCCGGCACCCGGCATTATGACCTGGTAATCGTTGGCGGCGGCATTCAGGGGGTTGCCGTGGCCCAGGCAGCGGCCGCTGCGGGATACGATGTGCTGGTATTGGAGCAGACTGCCCTGGCAGCGGGCACCTCCAGCCGTTCAAGCAAATTGATTCATGGGGGATTGCGCTATCTTGAAAGCGGACAGCTCGGTTTGGTGCGTGAAAGCCTGCGGGAGCGCGCCGAGCTGTTGCGCCTGGCGCCTGCACTGGTCACGCTGCAGCCTTTTCATATCCCGGTTTATCACAACACCTCACGCAGCCCGCTGACTCTGCGCATCGGTTTGAGCCTCTACGCCCTGCTGGCCGGGCTTGGTGAAGGTGCGCGCTTTCGCTCCATTCCCCGGCGTGAATGGGAAAAACTGGATGGCCTCTCCACTCGTGGATTGAAGCAGGTATTGCAATACTGGGATGCGCAAACCGATGACCAGGCCCTGACCGAGGCAATCATGCATTCCGCCCGGCAACTGGGTGCTGAGCTGCTGTGTCCGACGATGTTCACCCAGGCCACGGTGGTCGGCAATCTGTGCGAGATCGAATTCAGGCATGCCGAACAAATGCTCGCCTGTACGGCCAGCGTTCTGATCAACGCCGCTGGCCCGTGGATCGATCAGGTCGCGCAACGCATCACCCCCTGCCTGCCGCGTTACCCGGTCGAGCTGGTGCAGGGCAGCCATCTGGTGCTGGCGGGACAACTCGCACAGGGCTGCTACTACCTGGAGGCGCCCCAGGACCGCCGTGCCGTGTTCGCCCTGCCATGGCAGGGACATACCCTGCTGGGAACCACCGAAACAATGTTCAACGATGATCCGGCAACGGCCCATCCCCTGGAGGACGAGGAAAAGTATTTGCTCGCCTGTTTCCAGCATTATTTTCCCGATCGGCCCATTCGGGTGCAGGAACGCTTTGCCGGATTACGGGTATTGCCGAAGTCGTCGACCCGGGCCTTCAACCGTTCACGCGAAATTCATTTGCAGTGTGACCCTCCACAACAACCCCGGGTAGTCGGCATCTATGGCGGAAAGTTGACGGTCTGCCGGGCAACTGCCCGCAAGGTACTGCGCCTTGTCCGGCCTTCCCTGCCGGATAGACAACCGAGGGGGGATGTTTCCCAATTGCAGCTGGAACGCCCCTGATGACCGCGCTGCCAAGGGTGCGCCTGCGCACCATCAAACCATGCCGGACGGAACCGGAAAATGTGCCTTGTGCGGTATAGTCACCGGTGGATCGGTGCGCTTGCGCACCAATACTGATTGGGCTTAACACAATATGAGGCATGATGAAACTCGATATTAAAACTGGAAATTTTCAGGTCAAAACCGGCAGCAAGGTTGATTTATCCCTATGGCCTACTGAAATCGATCCCTTTTATACTTCCAAATCCCATTACCTGGAATTGCTGGAGGAATCCCGCCAGGAAATCGGTGCGTTGCAGGAAGTGCTTTACGCGCATAACCACTATGCGGTATTGCTCATTTTTCAGGGCATGGATTCTGCCGGCAAGGGCGGCGCGATCAAGCATGTCATGTCGGGCATCAATCCGCAGGGCTGTCAGGTTTTCAGCTTCCAGCAACCAAATTCGGAGGAACTGGATCACGATTTTTTATGGCGTACCAACAAACGCCTGCCGGAGCGCGGGCGGATCGGCATTTTCGACCGCTCCTATTATGAGGAGGTCGCTGTGGTGCGGGTGCAGCCGGAGCTGCTGACGCGGCAACGCATTCCCGAAGAGTTCATCGATCCCGACCGGCTCTGGCAGGAGCGCTTCACCGATATCCGCAATCTGGAAGATTACCTGCACCGCAACGGCACGCGCATCATCAAGTTTTTCCTGCATCTGTCCAAGGAAGAGCAGCGCAAACGCTTTCTGGCACGGATCGAAGATTCTGAAAAAAACTGGAAAATTGGCTGCGCCGACGTCGAAGCACGCAAGCTGTGGGATGCCTATGAGGTTGCCTATGGGGAATGCCTGGCTGCCACCACCAGTTCCGATGCGCCCTGGTATATCGTGCCGGCGGATGACAAGCGCAATACCCGTCTGATTGTTTCCTCGGTTTTACTGGAAACGATGAAAAGTCTGAAAATGGACTACCCTGCACCCACGGATGCACACCGAGAAAATCTGGCGCGCATCCTGGAATATTTGAAAAACGACAAATGAGAATAGACGAAGCTATTTTCTTTCAGCAGCTTCTTCCGATACCGCTGTAGGAGTCGCTTCTGCTTTTTCAGCCGTTTCGGGTTTTTCCACAGCCGCTGCCTGGGCAGCTGGTGGCGCTACGGTTTTGGCGGCTACCGCGGCTTCAGCCTGAGCTGTTTTGGATTTGGCAGACTCTGGCTTGGCAGGTGCTTCCTTTTTGGCTCGGCGGGCAATTTCAGTCTTGACCTCTGCGAGGAAACCGGTATTGATTTTACGCTGTTGTTCGGTTTTATACCACGTGACGCTGGTTACCAGTCCCAGCGCAATCAAAATGAAACTCATGGCGGTGATGCCATCGAAAAAGAGGAACACGACACCTGTCGAAATGGCGAACGCGCCGATCAGGGCAAGAAACAACTCAAACCGCCCAGCCCAGGAGGATTTGGAGTGTTTGAAGCACCATGCATCGAGTTCTGTTTGAGTGGTGGTCAGTTTTTCATCTGACCATTTTTTAACATTCATTCGCGACCCTCCTATATTGAATTGATATATCCGACTTCGCATCATAACAATTTGTTCTTTTTAGCCACAACATCTTACTCAACCTGGAAACAGGCGGGCAAGTTATTGCCACCACTTATTTATCACAAGCGCTGTCATGCGCGGGTTATTGCAAGGGTACACTTGTGCACCGGCAGGCTGCGTTGGCTGTTTCCGAGAAATTGGCATTTGCGGGATGATCGCCGGCGGTTCAGTGCACAGGTGCACTCTACAATAATTGGCTCGTTACCGGTTTTTGCGTAGGGTGCGCTTGCGCACCGGCAAACTACGCTGGCCGTTTCCGGGAAATATAGCGTTTGCGGGATGATCACCTCCGGATCGGTGCACAGGGTGCACCCTTGTACTGCAAATGGTTCACAGACATCGATACAAATGATGCATGGGATAGAAGCATTTTGAGCGCAAGAAAATCACAGCGCATAGCTGAGGCGTCAGCTGCCTTGCCCTGCCGTCAGCTCAATCCGCCCGATCAAAGGCAGTCTGATAGCCATTGGATCCGGATCAATACCAAATGCCAGGCCAAGCAAATTGATTTCAAAACCCTCGACCTCACTCACGGTGACGCCCAGCAAGCCGAACAGCGACCATTGCCAACCCGTGCCACTGGGAGCGGTGCCTGTCAGCTCGCTGCCCAGATAATCCTTGCCAATCGCTGTAGGAGGCAGATCCAGCTCAAGCTCCGGCATTGCTCGCGATACCCAGGCAGTAAAAGTGTTTGAATTGGGGCCCGGCCAGACGGTGTATTGATCCTGATAGGGATAATTGCGCGCGACTTCATCGATGCGCTCGATCAATGCATCGACATGCTCGCCACGCTGTTCCGTGAGCAATACCGGTGCGCTGCCAAACCAGCGCCGGTCGGGTGCGCTTTGATGGATGGCCAGCACCGATCCTCCTCGGCGCAAATACCAGCCGATTACCTCATAAACGGTATAAGTCCTGGCCAATGAGGGTTTGACTGCGATCCAGGTATGCACGCCGAAATAGCCCCGCCAGCCAAAGGCGCGGGCGCCATAGACTTGCACTACCGCCTCGGGTGTTTCGGCTGGGTCGGGCGCCAGCCCTACCCGTGCGCGGCTGGCCGTGCGCCAGTTGGTATCTGCGGAATAGCCGCCTGCTACGAACAGAAAAACGATGATGGCAATGATATAAACGCCTGGATGCAATCGAGTAAACATATGTCAGGAAATTCGTTTCTCTATAGGACAGGATAAAAGCATAAAAGACCCATTCAAATATTTATTGCATAAAGATATAGATGGAAATGCATGGCACAGGTTCATCGCTTCAGAAAAACCCAAATGCATAAATTGGGATAGTCTTTTGCTCCAGTTCACCAAAACTGCAAGCTTGGCGGATAGTATATAATGAACTCATGATATGAACAGCCCTCTACCTAATAGTTGGTCGGTGCAAGCAAGGCATGCACCCTCCCCATGCTATCCTCGCGTAGTTTTACGCCGAGCCGTACAGTTTTCCATCATTGATAAATCCTGAGTATGAGAAATCGATAACGAAGTTATATATTCGTTTTATAGGAGGAATAGACTATGCATCATTACCTGCTCGCCCTCTCACTAATGGGACTCGTCACATCAGTATCGGCAGAGCCAGGCAATCCGTCCGGTGAAATCAGTCCAGACAATTTCAGCATCTATGGTCATGTCGAGAAAGTTGCATTAATCCCTGACAATAGCAAATTACCAGCTGATATCGAAATTCCCGCCCTGCTCGATACAGGTGCTGCAAAAAGCTCCCTGCATGCCAGGGATATAGAAGTCATTGAAACGAATGACCAAAAATTAGTCAGATTTGTGTTCGATGATCACAATGGCGGCCAGCATCCGATGACGTTACCTTTGGTAAAAAAGGTGTCAATTAAACAGGCCAGCGGCAAACAAGTTCGATATGTCGTAAGAATGGGCTTATGCGTGGGCGATCACTACGAAAAGCATCTTTTCACTTTGTCCGACCGAAGCAGAATGACCTACCCTGTCCTGGTTGGAAGAAATTTCCTGAAGCATACGGCACTGGTCAGTTCCAAGCATAAAATGACGAGCGAGCCAAATTGTATGGTCGATGGATAGGAGGCTGTCCGAGAATAGCGATCGTAGCGAGGGCGAGGCTGATTGAGTTGGATTTTTCGATCATTTGAGGCGAATAGTCGTTCTATTTAACGAAAAGGATCATAAAATCCGGCCAATCAGGCTCGTCCGCAGTAGATCACTAGTACTCCGTTCCGCCAAAACGCTTACATAAAATCGCGCCTTCGCCTGTCATGCGTTGTTGCAAATCCTCGTCATAGCTACGGCTATGACTGCGGTTTGCGCCTAGCTTGGCAGGCGAATCCATCGATTTCATTTGTAAGCTAATTGACGGAACGGAGTACTAGAGTTGGCCTTAAACCGAATAGACCTTTAGGGCACCTCTAAAAATCCATATTTCGTCACAATACGTCGTTGTTCACAAAAAATGTCTCCTCACATATCCATCATATGCCGCGTCAACATTTTTTGTTCTCGCCTCGTCTTGTTTAAAACGCTGAATTTTTAGAGGTACCCTTTAGGCAATTTTCAGCAGAATGCAGGCAGCTCAGGGCAAAATCCCTTTCCAATTTTCAGGTTGCGTCT
>NZ_JBEUDO010000089.1:0-6238 GCF_050584665.1 Nitrosomonas sp. ANs5 | reverse complement strand
CAAAATCTCTATAAGCGGCTGCAGCCCGTTTCCGTTGTTTCCCAAACTGGCTCAGCATCCAGTCCGTTTGCAGCCACTCAGGACGGCTGCTTTTTCCGATCATGGCTGAATAGCTGCTCCAGGGCCATTGCTCGACATCCTTCACCCTGCCCGCCCGCACAGGATTCAGCACAACATAGCGCGAGAGTTCAAGCAGATAACTTTCCTTTTCCACCAGAATGGCTTTGTATCGCCCCTGGTAGACATGCCCAACACGATTATGCGCACGATTGAAGGTTTGCGTATAGACGCCATTTAACTGCCGCATTCCTCGAGACAGATTTCCTTCAAGCGTTTCTACAACGATATGATAGTGATTATCCATCAAACAATACGCATGGCAAACCCAGTTAAACCGTTTGCAGACCTGGCCAAACAATGTCAGCCAGTTGATACGGTCAGCATCATCCAGATAAATTTCCTCCCGGCGGTCTCCTCGGGAGGTCACATGATACAAACCACCCGGGAATTCAATTCTTAACGGTCTTGCCATTGTCAGTTTCCAGATTTCAATATTGTGTAGGATAGATTATCATATATTTTAATTCAAGACTTGACCCCATGTTTGTGTAGGTTGAAATAACAGAACATCCATTATTCGATTTATTCCAGCGAGGGCAAAGGGATATGCAGTGAGGCACACACTGCACGCAGCAGCTCCATTTCAGCAGGTATAATTTCACCATCATGGGCGACGGTTGCTACCATTGCGCGGAGCAATTGTTGTTTGCCATGCATTTCCAGTTCATCTAGATTGTTCAAGGCCATATCCAGGAGATTCGGCCAATCCTCGCCGATATCAGTGTTTGCAGTCGATTCAATATTGAGTAGTTTCATACCGGATGACAATGCGGCACTGGCCATGACAAGATCCTTGTGACCATGGTGAGCTAAAATGGCAAGCAGGTTGCTGGCTTCGGTAATAACATCAACTAACTTACGCCGCCCCACAGTACGGGCAAGGGCTGGATTCCGGGTATCGTTGATTTGCCGGGTAAGTAGCCGGGCAAGGGCATATTCGAAGACATCCACTTTGTGATCGGCATGAATGAGCCTCTCAACCAAGGCCACCAGCGCTGTCAAATCGGCCTCCGGCCGATGGCGCAGAGCGGGGAAACTGATTTCCAGAAGCGGGATGCGCAACTCCGGGGCCAGTTTTGGTACAGCCTCCAGCAGTGTCCTGACCTGGGATTCACTCTCAACGCCCAAAGTTTCCAATATCATTTGCAGTTGATGCTTGCGTATCTCCGGGTCAGAATCGATCAGCAGATAACAGACCAATTCCAAGGGCCACTCGCCGGAATGGGCTAGCTGCTCCAGCGTCCTGGGTATCGCTGCAGTCAGCGCCATCGCAGCCAGAATTTGAGAGGGTCCAGGTTGGCCAATCTGGCCAATAAGTGTTTCTGCATCCAGGGGTAGATTTCCAGATCTACCTGAGGCTTTTTGAGATGCGGCAGCTTGTTCTGCGGCTGCAACCTTTGCCTCAGCATGACGCTGCATGCGCTTACGGATGACTTCGAATTCAGCCGGTTTGAAGTCCGGGTCAATAGCGTGGATGCGTTTTATCAATGGCGGATGGGTGGAGAACATCTGCCGCACAAAACCACTCGCGAATAACATATGACCCACTTCTTCGGTATCCGTTTCCAATACCGACCCCGCACTCATTGCGCCGATTTTCTTCAATGCACCTGCTATGCCTTCGGGCTGACGGGTAAACTGAACCGCTGAAGCATCTGCCAGGTATTCCCGCTGGCGCGAGACAGATGCCTTGATCCAGCGGCCAAAAAACATACCAATATAGCCAACTACCAACAGCGCCAGTCCCAGTAGCGCTATCCCGCCAGAGTTACGGTTATTACGTGAAAAACGCATGGCAAAGAGTACCCGCCGGCCTATCAGCGCCATCACTAGAATGCCGAACAGAATACCGATAAGTCGTATATTCAGACGCATATCGCCATTGAGAATATGGCCAAATTCATGTGCCATCACACCCTGAAGCTCATTGCGGCTGAGGTTTTCCAGAGCGCCACGGGTTACCGCGACAGCGGCATCCGCAGGTGTATAACCAGCAGCAAAGGCATTTATTCCTGATTCCTGTTCAAGCACATAAATCTCTGGGACCGGCACACCGGCAGCGATGGCTATTTCTTCCACAACATTGCGCAGCCGCCGCCGCAACGGATCAGTGGTATCCGCTTCCACCAGTGTTCCGCCAAATTCCCGAGCTACTGCTCCGCCACCACTGCGTAAGTTCAGACTGCGGTACAAACTGGAAAAACCGATGACCCCACCAGTCAATAATGTAGTCCAGACAAGCAAATCAAGATGCTGACTGATGAATGCCTGGGAGAGGATGGGCTCACCGAGAGGCTGAGCGCGACCGAAAGCAATCAACACAATGAGATTCACCACCAGAATGATCACGATGACAGCAAGAAGAAACAGCAGCAATAGCAATCGGGTCCGGCGCTGTGCGCGGTCTTGGTGTTCAAAGAAATTCATACTGTTAATCTGCTATTTACTGAAACGATACCTTAACCGCCTCACGCTTTTGAACATCTTCAATCTCCAGTAATTGTGCGGGTTGGAAACTGAAGTTGTTGGCGATGAGGTTGTTCGGGAACATCTCGCGCATAGTGTTGTAGGACATGACAGCATCGTTGAATGCCTGGCGAGCAAAGGCGACCCGATTCTCGGTGCTGACCAGCTCCTCTGAAAGTTGCATCATGTTTTGGTTGGCCTTTAGCTCAGGATAGTTCTCAGACAGGGCAAACAATCGACCCAGTGCGCCGGTCAAGCCCTGCTCCGATTGCGAAAGACGCCGAACTGCTTCGGCATTGGTCGGGTCGGCAGCGACTTCTTTCAAGTTACCTACAGCCTGATTCCGTGCATGAATCACTGCTTCCAGGGTATCCCGCTCGTGGCTCATGTAACGTTCGGCCACTTTGACTAGATTCGGAATCAAGTCATAGCGCCGTGTAAGCTGAACATCTATCTGGGCAAAAGCATTCTTATAACGGTTGCGCATGGAGACCAGGCGGTTGTAGATGACAATCGGAACAATGACAACCAACAAGACCAATCCAATTAAAATCCATTCCATATTTGATAGCTCCAAAAAAACATTGCGTTATAGTCTACTATCCAAAGTCGACAATGGCGAGGAAATCGGCTAGCAATACTGGGCCAAGTCTTGTGACAAAACATCATACCCCGGCTTTTTTAACAATGCGACTGACAGTCGCATAATGCAGCCCGAATTCATCCGCTATCGCTTTCATTGTATAGTCGCCTGTTTGATAGGCTGCTGCAATCCCTGCATTTCTGTCATTGAACGATGAATAATATGAAAGCGGCTTGGCATTTGCTCTTCGCTGCGCGCGTGGAATTTCACTGATATTGTGATCGGATTGCACATGCTGCTGCATGGTTTCGACAAATTCTTCCTTGCCAAGATAAATTTGCCCACGCAAGTCATTCCAAACACTCGGCAATTCCACCCCCGCGCGCACAAAATCTCTATAAGCGGCTGCAGCCCGTTTCCGTTGTTTCCCAAACTGGCTCAGTATCCAGTCCGTTTGCAGCCACTCAGGACGGCTGCTTTTCCCGATCATGGCTGAATAGCTGCTCCAGGGCCATTGCTCAACGTCTTTCACCCTACCCGCCCGCACAGGATTCAGCACAACATAGCGCGATAATTCAAGCAGATAACTTTCTTTTTCCACCAGAATGGCTTTGTATCGTCCCTGGTAGACATGCCCAACACGATTATGCGCACGATTGAAGGTTTGCGTATAGACGCCATTTAACTGCCGCATTCCTCGGGACAGATTTCCTTCAAGCGTTTCTACAACGATATGATAGTGATCATCCATCAAACAATACGCATGGCAAACCCAGTTAAACCGTTTGCAGACCTGGCCAAACAATGTCAGCCAATTGACACGATCAGCATCATCCAGATAAATTTCTTCCCTGCGATCTCCTCGGGAAGTCACATGATACAAACCCCCAGGGAATTCAATTCTTAACGGTCTTGCCATTGTTAGTTTCCAGATTTCAATATTTTGTAGGATAGAGTATTGTTCATGGCAAGACAAGACTTGACCCCATGCTTGCTTTACAAAAGTAAAGGCTGTGCAGGATCGCGCCGTAGTAGATTTAGATATTGTGGGGGATCAAGTTTTACCTAGTACAATTCAAGGCAGATGGGAATGGCGTACAGGCTTGAACTTTAAGGACTGGGCTAAACACGCTGCTTTTGATTTGCTGGGAAAGGTTACATGCACAGTTTTTATGGGTGCATTGTTCATCAGAAATGAGCAAAAGCTGAAACTGCGCTTTACCCTTGGCGCAAAACAAACCGACCTTGCCGGTCATTAATGATTCGTCTTAATACGCTAACGGGGGGGGAAGTATGTTCGAAAGGTGTTTTCCAGGGAAAAGTAGCCAATTTTGAAAAACTGACTTGAGTCAGATGGTTTTTCTTTGCCTCAAAATATAGATTTCTCAGCAAATGTTGTTTGAATTAGTGGGAGCTGCTGTTTGAGTACCTCAGTAATTTTACCTCATGGTTTGACCTGGTTGAGTAAAAGTGGGCACGAGTTTCTGTGTAAGCTCTGAGTAAGTGCCATTCAGGTCACATCCCAGAGTTATGGTCAATCGCTATCTGTTCAGTACTGCTCCAGGGTTATAGGCGGGTTTATGCCTTGCGCGCGGAGTTCGTCCCCGAAAGCCTCGCGCAAATACAGCAACGCTGCGTATTCATGAACAAGTCTTTGCACATCCGGCGAAATGCTCTCCCCTTGACCACCTACGAAACGCTCGGCCAGCATCAATTCGACAGTTTCCGGATGCAAGTCGGGATAGTCGCCTGCCCGGGCAATAGCCAACGCGCTGAGTGCCTTTTTATACTCCTGCCCCTTCGCTTTCAGGAGCCGGCTGATCTCATCAAAGATCTCCTGCGGCGTCATGGGTGCCGCCGGTTTGTTGTAGAGGGCAGCAGGCACATACTCCCGTACTGCTTCCCACTTTATCGGCTGGTCGACCTGCACGGGTGCCGGAATCTGGTAGCCGAGGATCACAATAGCTTCCGCCGATGCCGTAGCCATGGCTTGCTGCGCAAAGGTCGGCAACGTGATTGCCAACATCAAAATCACACTCAATAGATATCGCATGGTCTTTTCCTTGGCACTTATATATAAATCAAGAAATCAAGGGGGCCGGATTCAGTTGATCCAAATCCGACCCATTGGTTTACTGTACCACCCGTGTCAGAATCACGGTCTGGCGGGGGTCCCTGAAGTCTGCTCCAGTTCCCTCATCTGTGAATCGTCCAAGTATAAGTTGCTCTCCACTCTGCCGTATTCCTATTAGCATATTTTCGTGCCATCCATTTCTGTGTATATGTGAAGAACCGCCCCCCCTAGAGTTGCTTGCTAGAAATCCATAAGTCCATTCATCAGTTAAGTTTGGAACAATATCACGCATTCCAATAGTGTTGTGCCCATTAGCTGGTCCGGAAATAATTTCTGCTGTAAGCAAATCAGCTGAACCACAGCCAGCATGGCTGACTCCACGGAAAGTATAGAGCGAGCGGCTGTCATTCAAGATCGTGGGCCCTTCCAGTACATAACATTGATTATCCTGGGTGCGGTAAAGCCCGGTACGAATATTCGTGATCGTTTGCACCGGCTGGGAGATTGCGACTGAAGCGATTTCCTCGAAAGTAAACCCTTGGTTGGGTAAGAAAGAAAATCGGAACGACGCATCAAATAACGTGGTCTGACCGGTATTGATATCCGTGACCGGAACGCGCAACATATTGACATGACGCCCATTGCCAATCACATGACCAGCATGAAAATCGATCTTGAGGTTTGTCCCTGGAATGACTTCCGATACGGCTGGCCCAGCGAACATACTGCCTGCAACCGCAGCCAGTAAAACAGTAAATAATTTTTTCATTTTTATTTTCCCCTTCATTTGAAGAATACCGTGGTACTGATAATTTCAAATATTCCAAATAGATAATTCCTGAAAAAACAGCTTGCGTGACAACAAAGTAGAGTAAAAGACATAGAACAGCCATTTATCCCTCTTTTAAAATACATTCATAAAAAAGTAACTGTCAAGGTTTTTAGGCAATAAAGTTGAACCAATAGCGTGTAAAGGTGCTGCCTAACAAAATTGT
>NZ_JBEUDO010000088.1:0-6361 GCF_050584665.1 Nitrosomonas sp. ANs5 | reverse complement strand
TCCGCTTAACACGGACGCGGGCGATAAAGCCGCCCGCGCCGGTTAGCTAGGACGTTGGGCAGGCAAATGAAACATAGTCATGACCATGCCGCGCAGATAGTGCCTGCAGTCACAAAATTGGCTCCTCGACTTATAACTAGTCCACGAATTTTACAGGCTAGCGATGCCACAATCACCTGAACTCGCCGGCGGCGAGGGTTTTACCTTTGAAGGGGACGCGGCTGCGTTCTACCTCACCGCATTGCTAGCCGAGGCTTTTTCACCCGGCATTGATGATCGAATTGTTGTCCGAGTGTCGGTTCAGCAGCGCGACTTCGGCGAACCGCTCGATGATGTAATCGTCGATTTTGGAGGGATAGCAAAGAACCCCGCTCGACTTAGCCTCCAGGTGAAACGTTCACTTACGATCAGCAAGGCAAAAACGAACAAAGACTTTCGCGACATCATCCGAGACAGTTGGGCCACACTCAAAAAGTCCGACTTCCGCATCAATGCTGATCGCTATGGGGCAGCGGTTGGCACGGTTACGCCTACCAAAGAAAGGGCGCTCAAGACCCTTTGCGATTGGGCCCGTGAAAGTCTGACAGCTGACCATTTCGACGCTCGCTTTGCGAAAGATGGCAGCGCTAGCGCCGACATCACAGCGGTCAAGAACGACGTCATTGCCCTACTGGAAGAGGCGAAGGGGACACCGTGCACGAGTGAAGAAGTGCATCAGTTCCTGGCGCACTTTGTGCTCATCCAGTTCGATTTCCTTCGAGAAGGAGCCACTGATCCGCCTGATGCCATTAATCGCATTCGAGATTGTCTCGTGCCCGATGACGCAGCCAAAGCCCCACTCGTCTGGTCGCGGGTCGTTCAGTTAGCCCGCGCATCAGCAGGGAAGTCAGGCCAGTTTGATCGCGCGCGGCTTGTGCGTTCGATCTCATCTGTCGCACGCCTTCGAGGCGCGACGTCCTTGTACCGAGATCTCGACAAGTTGAAGGAGCTCGCAAGGAGCTACGAGAACCTTATTCCGGACGATGTTGGCGGAATAAAGCTCGACCGAACCTCGCTCCTTGAGAGGCTGGACGCCAAGCTTACCGCAGCCCGTGTCGTCCAGGTCCGAGGCCTGCCAGGAAGTGGCAAATCAGTCTTGGTGAGGCGAGCGGTACAACGCGCGCTAGAACGCGGACCGGTCCTCTTCCTCAAAGCCGAACAGCTCGAAGGCACCAGTTGGATCAGCTACGCGGCCTCGCAGAGACTCTCTGGTGCTCCCCTGGAGCAACTTCTCGTGGAGATCGGAGCCGCCGGCACTCCCATTTTGTTTATCGATGCAATTGATCGCATTGAGAAGGAGCACCAGCCCATAATCCTCGACGTAATCCGTGTCATCGCGGAGTCGCCGCTGCTCGATAATTGGCGCGTCGTTGTCTCCCTGCGCGACACAGGGATTGAAGTGCTTCGCAATTGGTTAGGCCACTTCCTTGATGTCCTGAAGGTCGAGACGCTTGACGTTGGTCAGCTGAGCGACGAAGAGGCTGAGACGCTTGCAAAAGCCAAACCACACCTGAGGCCACTTCTGTTTGGATCAGCGCAGGCGCAAGAGATCGTCCGACGCCCCTTTTTCGCGAAGGTGCTGAACCAGAGTTATGTGGCTGACACCAGCGTCCCGACATTCGCTCCCCGATCTGAAGTCGATTTGATCGAGAATTGGTGGCGGCGGGGTGGCTACAACGAGACCGGCCAAAGCGCGATTGAGCGTCAGCGCGCATTGCTCGACTTGGCACGTATTCGTGCCCGCCAGCTAAGCCAGCCGATTCGCATTAGTCAGCTAACCTCGGCCGCACACATTGATGATCTAAGATCGGATGGCATACTTCAGAACGCTCGTGAAGGGATCTCCGTCCGCTTCGCTCACGATATTTTCTTCGAATGGGCCTTCTTCTATGTCCTGGCTGATCGCGGGCCCCAATGGATCGAAGAGATCAAGACCTGCGGCGAGCCGCCAGCGGTCGCACGAGTCGTCGAACTTGTTTCTCAATGGGAGTACGCACAGGGAGAAGACTGGCCAACGTACCTCGCCCAAACCGAGGGTTCGGACCTTAGATCACAATGGCTGAGAGCGTGGCTGATCGGTCCCCTCGGAACTGCGAGGTTCGAAGCTGATGAGGGCCAGTTCGCGACGGCCGTCTTTGCCGACGACTTCCGGCTTTTCAGGAAGGCACTCGTCTGGTTTCAGGCTGAGAAGACCTCTCCGAATGCGAGTATCCTGGCTGGCACGCTCCCACAGGAGCAACGCCAACGGTTCGCTGATCTTCTCGGCTGGCCTTCCGACTTCGCCGCGTGGCGTCGCCTCATCGGCTTTATTCTCCGGCGCGTTTCAGATATTCCGCAGAGGCTCTATCCGGAGGTAGTCGCAATCTTCGAGGTCTGGCAGAACGCCCTAGCCGAACTTCGCAACCCGACGTCTCGCGCTCTTTTACAACAATGCGCTATCTGGCTCGCCGCCATCGACGCGATCAGTACCGCTGATGGGCCTGACGAAAACTCTGAGTACTGGGCGCGGGTGCCCGACTTGGGCGCTTTCCGAAAATCTCTTGGCCAACTTCTCTTAAGATCGTCGAGAGCCGAGCCGACCCTTGCGGCCGACTATTTGCAGCGGGTCGTCGCTTTAGAACGCATCCGTGATGATGCGTTTCATGACATCATTGCCTACTCACCTGTACTCGCCCAATCGCTGCCTCAGTCGATCGTTGAGCTTTCACTGGTTTTCTTGCGCGAAGAGCTTCCTGACGAGCAAGTTGCCCGTGAAAAGCAGGAGCTTCGGGCCGCATCCGAGCGGCGCAAGGCCATTCTGGCAAAGCCTGAAGCCGAGCGCACGCGTAAACAGCAAATGGCGCTTTCCTTCGGTGTTTCTTTGCGAACGGTCGGCGATTTCAGTTACCACGACTGGGAAAGGCTTTCGATCCACGACGACTACCCAAGCTTCTCGCCCCCTTCGCCGCTTAGAGAGCCCTTTCACTCACTTTTCCAATCATCACCCGACGAGGCCCTGCGTCTCTTTCGGGAACTGTGCAATCACGCGATGACCGCGTGGCGACAGCTGCATCGTTATTCACGAGACCGTGATGGCACCCCCATACCGCTCGAACTGACATTTCCTTGGGGTACCCAAAAGTTCTGGGGCACCGACCGGGAGTATCTTTGGTTTCGGTCGACGTGGGCGCCCAATGCCATCGGCTGCGGGTTTATGGCGCTTGAGGAGTGGTGCTTCGCCGAGCTTGAGCGTAACAGGTCCGTCGACGAGTTGATCCAGCGAATCGTCGAGGGGAACGAGTGTATCGCTATCCTAGGCGTCGCGTCGATGCTTGCGCTCCATACTGAGACGGTGTCCGAAGGGACGTTGCCGCTCTTCACCTCACAGCGCCTGTTGGCGGCAGACCATAACCGAATGGCGCAAGATTTCTCGTCAACTGCGAACCTGATCGGCTTCACGCAACGCACCGACATGCCGCACGTAGAGGCGATCCAAGCAGCAAATGCCCGGCCGGTTCGCAAGACACAGCTTAGCTGGATGGTGCCCAGGTTCATCTTTGAGCCTGCACCGATCAGTGATCAAGCCCGTGAAGCAATACTTAATTTCAAGATCGATCTGCCATTTCAGTACGAAGAGCACCGCGACATTCCTGAGGCACGGGAGGACCTCACAAAGCAGGCCCTCGAATATGCCGAGTTGGCGGACACAGAAAACTATCAGGCCTACCGCACGGAAGAGGGTTCGGATCAAATAGCGATTGTCCACGTTAGCCCTTCCGCTGCTGAGCCTGAAAATGTCGCCAGGGCCGAAGAGGCTACTAAGTACCTCAGGCTGACCGGCCTTTGGACGTGGGCATCCAAATCATTCGAAGAGAAGACGTTGAACGACACCTATACGATAGAGGATGCCATTGTGTTGTCCAAGGAAGCGGACGCCAGAGACTTATTCGAACACCCGGGCAGCGAGAATGAAGAAGAACAGTTGGGAATGCGTCGGGGTGCAGTCGCCGCCACGGCGGCCATAGTGCTTAACTTCCGAGAAGGCTGTACACACGAAGACCTTGAGTGGGCTCGTGGTGTCCTGGGACGCGCGATCCGTCTGCCAGAAAAGTTCGATCTGATGTGGTCCCCCAGTTCCGTCGTCCCATGGCACCAGGGGATCTATGTGGCCCGAGGCCTCGCAGCGGATCTCCGCGAAGGTACAGCGGCACGCGGTGCGACTCGCGACCTCCTCGGGCTGATTGCACACCCACTGGAAGTCGTTTCGTTGGCCGCGCTCGAAGAAGCCTGCAAGCTTTGGCCTAAGGACTCCAAATTGACTTGGGCCGCGCTGATCTTGGCATTTTCACTCTGCCACGTTCCTTCTCGGCCGCGGGACCAGCCCCGTCAACACGGTGAAGCAATCCATACATCGAATGAAGCACAAGCAGCTGTCAACGCGGCGCTTGCGTTCTATGAGTATGGAAGAGGATGGGCGCCTCTCCCGTTACCGCCTCCAGCCTGGGTGAAGGTCGAACCCGGGAAGGGTCGGCGTGGGCATCAAAGATATGAAGATTACGACTTGGATGATGCAACCGACGCTGCTGAGGTATGGGGTGAACCGGATGTCTTCTGGCACTCAAAGCAGGCTGCAGAAGTCCTTCAGCGCATCCCCTTCGACGAGGTTATAAACAGCAGTGCAAAGAGCGTGCTTCTCGACTTCCTTGCCAGTGTTCTCGACTGGACCAACCAGAAAAATGCGCCACCGTGGGTGAAGCCTGGACACCGTGATCGGTCAGCGACCCAGATCTTTGAGTGGACGCATACGCTCGGATCAAGGTTGGGTCACGTGGCTGGCCTTATCCCGCTTGCTGACTTTCAGGCCCGCTTCCTTGACCCGATTTTGGGTCTCGAAGGCGACAATTGCTGGGCTCTCCTCTCTCCACTCGCGAGCACCTACGTCTGCGCTTACCTGTACGATGCGCTGGTCGTTCCAGCCGACGCGGTCGCGACGCTTGACCTCTGTCTCGGGCGGCTTCTCCAGGCCCCCGCCTTCATGCGCGACACCTACCGAAGCGGAGAATTCTCAGGCTTCGATCAACCCAAGCTTGTTCGCACGTTGATGTTTGTCTCAGTCGAGCGCGCGGACTTGGCCGCTCGCTACGTGAATGGCGACTGGTCCGAAATCAGCCGCATTCTGCCATTGATTGATCGTTTCATTCGCGCTGGCGGATGGGCTGCTTCCGTGATGGACCCGTTCTTGACGCTCTGTGAGCGAGCTAGGGCCAACTATCCGGCCGAAGCCTTCGCGGACCAAGTGCTCGCAATTATCGGCGACGGACCCGACAATCTAAAGGGTTGGCATGGAACGTTCATTCCGGCGCGAATCGCAGAACTGGTTCAGCACTTTGCACATCGTGACGCACCAATGACACTGGCTATAGCTCAGAAATTCCTGCGGATCCTCGACATGCTGGTCGACATGGGCGACAGGCGAAGTGCGGCGCTTCAGCTTGGTGAGGCATTTCGCGAAGTTCGTTTGCCTTCCTAACCATAGAAGCTCGTGCCATTAGTGCGTATGCGGCTACCTTGACTCTGTACTAGACGTCTAAGGAGCAATAAATCGGGGGCTTCCCTGAGAAACCCTTGAGCTAATCGCGCCCAACAAGGCGGTGCACCGGACGCCCTGACGGGCGCCGGTGACCTTTGCCGTTATAAGTCAGGGAAAGCATTATGCGTATCATTATGACAATACTAATCGCTGCAATATTCTTTGCAGTGCACCTGTCCGCTTCAGCATGTGAACTTGCCGCAGAAGGACGCATCGTTATATGTGATGGCGCGTCCAGTTCGTGCTTATCAAGCAAAGATGGCCGTTTGGTTCAGTGCGGCGGTCAAGCTTCATACTGTCAATCCAGCCCTGATGGTAGCCATGTCGCCTGCGGTGGGAAAGCAAGCTATTGCCAGTCCAGTCCTGACGGAAGCCGGGTCGCTTGCGGTGGCGAGGCATCGTATTGTCAATCTAGTCCAAATGGCGATGGAGTCGCGTGTGGTGGAAAGGCATCGTATTGTCAGTCTAGCCCATCAGGGATCAACGCAGCGTGCGGCGGGGAAGCAAGCTATTGTCAGTCCAGCCCCAATGGTTTTGGTGTTGGCTGCGGTGGCAAGGCAAGCTATTGCCAATCCAGCCCAAGCGGTAAGTCTTCTGCTTGTGGTGGGGAGGCTAGTTATTGCCAATCAAGTCCTGATGGAAACCATATAGCGTGTGGTGGCAATACAACCGAATGTAAGTTGAGCCCCAGCAAAACACATTTCGCGTGTGGTGGCTGGTGGCTATATAACAAAGAACTTGTCCGCTGACTTA
>NZ_JBEUDO010000087.1:0-6675 GCF_050584665.1 Nitrosomonas sp. ANs5 | reverse complement strand
ACGTCCCCTTTTCCAGGTACCCACCGACTGGGTGGCGCAAAACACCAGCGTCTTCTCGCGTGGGTCGATCTGCGCCATGAACAGCTTGACCCGATACAGCTCACGCGCGCGGATCTCAATCACGCGGTTGAAGTCGTCCTCGGAATAGCGTCGTCCCTGCTCGATTTCACCTTCGATCACCTGATCATCAGCAGTGTAAACATACTCATCGAGCGTAGTGGCGATCTGGCGCACCTTGAACGGTGTCAGGAAGCCGTCGTTGATGCCTTCTTTCAGCGAATAGAGATAGGCCGGCTCGCCGAAGTAGGCGTAGGTGTCGGCATTGTGCGTGCGCTTGGGTGTGGCGGTCAGGCCCAGCTGCACAGCGGGCGCAAAATACTCGAGAATGCCGCGCCAGTTGCTCTCGTCGTTGGCGCTGCAGGAAACGCAGACCAGCTTGTCTGCCAGCCGGGCACGGCCGACCTTTCTGCACGTCACCTACGGCGTGATCCCGCCATGCATGATGGGCGCGAGCCAGCCCAATAGGACACAACAACCTGACACAAAGATCCCCCGATTTCACTGTCTTTACGAGTGATAGGGTCGGAGGATTTTTTGCGCTATCAAAGCAAAGGAAGAACGTCACACCGTCTGAGTGGTACGGGTTTTGATGATGTTGTCGATCAATCGATACACGGTTGTCTGCCCAAGGCCTTTCGGCCAATCCTCACATGGCGGATGATCGCGTTTTTTGGCCCGACGAATTGCATTGTCAATCTGCTCCGAGCTGATTTTCCGAATGTCGAAGCCCTTGTCGTAATCCGGAATCCAGCGCTTGAGCCGATCCGTACAGTCGCGCGGGGAGGTAATTCCCGTGCCATCCTCAAAGTGTAGTAGCAGCCAGTATTCGAACTTGGGGTTGCTGAGCGCGAAGCCATAGTTCTCTTGCCGCAATGACCATTGGTGGAGTTGTGTCAGCTGCTCTTCGGTCCACTGGTCTTTGTCGACCACCAGCCAAGCCTCGTCGGATGACTTGAGTCCCTCACTTTCAAGGTGGCGGGTCATTCGCTTCAGTACCTGTGGCGGTGAGCTGTCGTGTTTGCCTTTCAAGCAGCGCACACGCACGATGGATGTGTCATCGGTGAAGATACCGAAATAGATCGGTTCGGTTTTGACGCCTTCGGCCGCGACGAAAAACAGCTTCTTGTAGGGCCGCTCTCCCAGTCGCCGCTGGAATTTCCGTCGCTGCGCAGCCACTACTATACTTCCTCAGCAGCCTGCACCTCGTCATCCTCTGCAAAATTGCTGCTAAGCAAGATACGAGGTATGCCGCCAAGTCGGCCTTGCAGATAGCTCTTGCGGATGTTCTTGTCGTACCGCACATCTTTGTACTCGCTGAAAGACACCAGCGTAGATACACCCGAAGACTTGCGCTCGGCCACCCACATTTCATCACGACGCAGCAATTTCTGATCCATCAGCAAGACATCGTGGGTGGTCAGGAGGAGCTGTGAACGGGTATCGGCGGAGCAACTCGCTAAGTACGCTTCCAACAGGCGGCGTGTCAGTAAGGTGTGGAGGCTTCGATCCACTTCATCGATCACGAACACTTTCTTTGAATCGCGTGTCGCGAGCTCTAGGAACGCGGGCAGAAGATCAATGACGCGTTGCGATCCATCCGACTCTTGCCGAATCTCGAACTTGACTTCTGTGCCGTCCGTCTTCGGATGGTAGGCCACCAGTTTCTTGGCAATGAGCTCGCCGTTCTTGCGGGTGAAGACGAAGCGCTCATTTTTATTCGACATCAAGCGAATCGTCATCCCCTCCTTGACATCCTCCTGAAGTAGCAACTTCATGGGCTCGGGTAGGGGAATATTCTCGAAGGGGATTTCCTCGCCGCCCAGGTGCGCAATGCCCGTGTCGAGCTGCGGGAGCATCTCGTTCATCGTGGCATAGAGTGGGTGGCCATCATCGAGGAACTGCTCGAAGGGCTCGAAGCGCGAATCTGGTGCGACCAAGTCCAGCGTGTCTTTAAACCAGTCATAGACGGGGCGGAAGTTGTCCACCTTCTGCGACACCGAGTTCGTCAGGAACAGCTGGTTGTCGCGCGTGCCTTTGAACGCAAACTGCAGAAACTGATCCTTCTTCAGTGCATCGTCGAATTCGATCTCGTTGCCACGACGCACGTAGAGCTCCCTCTCACTTGTGCTCGTGATGGCAATTAATTTCTCATCAAGGACGGCCTTGCGATTTACCGAAAAGGAAAATTCGTAGATCGTCTCATCGATCAGAAGCTCAAAGGCAAATCGGGAGGGCTTATTAATGCTGGTATTGTCCAGACGAAAGCCTTCTACAGCCAAATGGCTGTCGGGCTGGGTGCCTTTGATCACCAGCATCTTGGCGAAATTCAGCGCTTTGAAAAAGTTGGTTTTACCAGAAGCGTTACCGCCATAGATGGCGGCAATCGGCAAGACGCGGGTGTTGTACTTCCCGAGTTTGGGCAACCTGTCTCCGTGCTGGCGTTCCCGACTGGCAACCATCGAGAAGGTGACGGAGTCGCGGAAAGACATCCAATTTTCGACAGAGAAGCTGATAATCATGCGCTTACTCCTTGTGAGCGATAACCTGCGTGCAGAACTTTAAATTATATGCATGGACTGCAAAAAGTCAATTTAAAAGAGAAAAAATCTCTTAAAGAAGGTTAAGTGTGTACTGCCGTTACCTGAGCCTGATCTTGGCCTCGTACAGGTGTAACAGCTTCCGTTGATCAAGCCAGAACACGTTTGGTATTTGGTGGCCGACGCCGAACGACTCGATGCAAAGCCCTTTAATGATTTCACCGGGATGCGGAATCTGATATAGGGCAAGAGAAATTCTCGTCTGATAGGCAACGCAATAAAAAGTGGAGAAGCCTACCCAAAATCAGCTATTGGACCGGTTGCAAAAATTCTGGATGGCCGCAGCGCGTTGTGCTGCGCCATGGCGGTGGGAGTATCGTAAACTATCAGGCCAGAATGTAAAGGCATTTGGATTGAATGATTTGGGTAAATTAAAATGGGCGGTTTCTAATAAAACGGCATTGTGGCTGGCGTCATCACATCGCTTGCACCGGCCAAAGAAGGTGTCAAATGAAAATTGCAATCATCGGCGCTGGCTGTTCTGGCCTGACCGCGATCAAGAATCTGGTTGAAGCCGGTTTGAAGGATATCGTCTGCTATGAAAAAAACAGTCAGATGGGCGGAAACTGGGTCTATTCAGCAACGCCTGGCCATAGCAGTGTGAGCGAGGCGACTCATATTATTTCCAGCAAATCGATGTCCCAGCTCAGCGATTTTCCGATGCCGGACGACTATCCCGATTATCCCAGTCACCAGCAGATACTTGCCTATTTCCAGGCTTATGCGCGCCATTTCCAGCTGGAAACCTTCATTCGATTCAATACGACGGTGCTGCGTGCAGAGAAAATAGCAAATGAGCGCTGGCGCTTGCATCTGGATGACGGCCCCCGGCCGGAGTTTGATTACCTGCTCGTTGCCAACGGACACCATTCAGCGCCCCGCCATCCGGACTGGAAACACCACTTTAGCGGGAAATATATGCATGCGCATGATTTCAAAACCAGCCAGGGACTGGAGGAAAAGCGCATACTGGTGGTCGGTGCGGGTAACTCGGGCTGTGATTGCGCGGTGGAATCCAGCCGTGTCGCGGCCCGGGTCGATATCAGTCTGCGGTCAGCGCAATATATTATTCCCAAGTTCATCATGGGCCGCCCGACTGATGCTTTTGCCGCTTCTTTTCACTGGCTGCCCCAGGTGGTCCAAAACTGGCTGCAGAAGCTCAGCTTGCGAATTCAGATCGGGCGTTATCGTGACTACGCCTTGCCGGAACCCGATTTTCCTCCAGCCAGGGCGCACCCCACGATCAATTCAACTTTATTCGATAAAATCCGGCATGGCAAAGTCCATCCCCGCCCCGGGATCGATAAAATTTCCGGCCAGAGGGTATATTTTGTCGACGGCTCGTCCGCCGATTACGATGTACTGATTGCTGCGACGGGGTATAAAATCAGCTTGCCCTTTTTTGACCGGACATTGATCGATTGGGAAGAGGCTACACAGATTCCGCTTTATCTGAGAATTTTCCATCCCGACCACCCCAGTTTGTTTTTCGTTGGCCTGATACAGCCACAGGGAGCCATTTGGCCACTCACCGATTTACAGAGCAGGTTGATTGCGCAATTATTGACCCACAGCATACAACTGCCGTCAAACTGGCGAGAACTGGCGATCGCAGAAGGGAAATACTGGCAACAGCAATTTATTCCCCATCCTCGTCATGTGTTAGAAGTGCATTATCATCCCTACAGGCAACAACTGCTCAAATTGACTCGGTCCGTGGCATAGGCGCAGTCTGGTGCTTGCGGATATAAAGGCAACACGAGCGAAGAATATATCGTGCGATACGATGACATCCATGCGCGACACCCTCTATGCTTATAGAGGTTTCGTGCTACAAATGGATGCTTCGCCCACCATCAACTGCAATGATCTGCCCGGTGATATAGGGTGCATCATGGATCAGAAAATGCACCGTGCGAGCAATGTCTTCGGGTTCGCCCATGCGTTGGAGCAAGGTTCTGGAGATGATATGGTCGCGTACCGTTTGGTCCTGCCACTCGCTTGTTTCCGGCCACAGAATTGGGCCGGGAGACACGCCGTTCACGCGAATTTCCGGTGCGAGGTCGACTGCCAGCGAACGGGTCAGGGCTGCAAGCCCTCCCTTGGCGGCGTTGTACAGGATGTAGTGCTTGAGCGGATGCTCGACATGAATATCGACAATATTGACGATGCAGCCTTGTTGTTTCCTTAGATGCGGCGTTGCCGCCTGGGCAAGGAATAACGGTGCTTTGAGATTGCTGCCGATCAAATCATGCCAGGCCTGCTCCGAGCAGGCTTCTATCGGTGTCGCGAAAAAACTGGATGCATTGTTGATCAATGCATCCAAGCGGCCAAACTGCTGTACGGCGGTGTCGACCAGCGCAGGGATACTGGACATTTCCAGCAGATCCGCCTGCAGAACGGCAACCGATCCCGGGCGCGTCTGCTCAAGTTCTTGCTGCAACATATCTGCCGCAGCATGCGAAGCCCGGTGATGAATCACGAGCTTGGCACCTCGCTGATGCAGCCAGCGGCAAATTACGGCCCCCACTCTTCGGGCGCCGCCGGTTATCAATACCACTTTGTCTTTCATACCCCTCCTCCCTGCTTGCGCCGCGCTTTTGGTCTACAATCTACCATATAATTTTTGATTACCGGAACAACATTCGTGAATTTACCCTTGCCCGATCCGCTGGCGCGTGCTTACAGCGATACTCTGAAAACCACCTTACGTGAACACATTCAGCATGCGGGTGGCTGGATAGCCTTTGCCAACTATATGGAAACCGTTTTGTATGCGCCTGGAATGGGCTACTACACTGGAGGTGCGGCCAAATTTGGCGCGCCGGGTGATTTTGTCACCGCGCCAGAAATTTCTCCGTTATTCGGCCAGACACTTGCCCACCAGGCTGCCCAGGTGCTGGCGCTCATGCCGCAAGGATCGATACTCGAGTTTGGTGCTGGTTCCGGCAAGCTGGCTGTTGAGATGCTCAGTGAACTGGAACGGCTGGATTGCCTGCCGGCCCGGTATGAAATTCTTGATGTCAGTGCCGAGTTGCAGCAGCGGCAGCGCGCCCTGATCGAACAGAAAATCCCCCATCTGGCTTCCCGTGTACACTGGCTCACCACACTACCGGAACAATTCACTGGCGTGATCGTAGCCAATGAAGTGCTTGACGCCATGCCGGTGCATCTAGTTGTCTGGCAGGATGGACAGATTTTCGAACAGGGCGTGATCTGGCACGATCAGAATTTTGCCTGGCAGGCGCGGCCATTGACAGCGGGCGAATTGCACGAAATCGCCCGCGAACTGCCGCCTGCCGTAAGCGAGGACAGACAGGAAGACAATCGCTACCTAAGCGAAATCAGTCTGGCCAACCGGCGTTTCATTCGCACTCTGGCGGAGCGGTTGCAGCAAGGCGTGATGTTACTGATCGACTACGGCTTTGGCGAGAGCGAGTATTACCATCCACAGCGCCGCCAAGGCACGCTGATGTGTCATTATCGGCATCATGCGCATGATGATCCCTTTTTTTTGCCGGGATTGCAGGATTTGACCAGTCACGTCGATTTCAGCGCGGTAGCCGGATCGGCACAGGCATCCGGATTGACGCTGATGGGTTACACCACCCAGGCGCACTTTTTGATCAATTGCGGAATTACGGATTTGCTAGCGCGCATGCCAGCGGATCACGCCGGCAGCTATCTACCACTTGCCAACCAGGTTCAACGCCTGGTAAGCCCGGCGGAAATGGGCGAGTTGTTCAAGGTCATGGCCCTGGGCAAGTCGATCGAGACACCCTTGCGCGGATTTGTCAGCGGCGATTTGCGGCGCAGGCTATAGCAGTTAAGGAACCTCTGAATAATGAGCCATTTTCCTCGCTGGCGGTTGAAAGTCGAGGTTGTAATCGATGATGAAGGCGTTTTTACATCCTTCTTCCCCGGAATCCGCTCTTTCGAGCGGCCTATCCGGCCTTTTTGGCGTATTTCAGGCGCAACTTGCCTGCAAGTCTCGTTTCATTGCTTTCTTGAGAAGCGC
>NZ_JBEUDO010000086.1:0-7018 GCF_050584665.1 Nitrosomonas sp. ANs5 | reverse complement strand
CGGCCACCCGGCTCAACCGGGTAGCCAGCATAAAACCACTTTCTTTGTAAGCCTACTTCCTCAACATATTCAGTGTCAAGAAATTTAAGGAGGGGAACGCCTGACTTTCAGAATTAAGCACCGGAAGCCGGGACGTCCCCTATTATTTTTATATTAAAAATCAAGCTTGATACTGGCTTGATAGAAGTTGCTGGATACATCACCCTTCACATCGAATCCGCCAGCAAAACGCAAAGCGATGTTTTTTGGCAAACCAAACTCGACATAAGGACCTACCCAGTTATACACAACGCCTTCAGAAGCCTTGTCGATGCGATTTACAGCTGCCCAGAGGTGCTCCCAATGAACGCCGACGGAATTGATGGGCAACACCCCGCCCATATCAAACAAGGCAGGCTTCACCCCGACACTGATCCAGTTGTGCACAAAATCCCGCGCGCGCGGGCCACGCGTAGCCAGGTAGTAGGCACCGTAGATGTTTGCCGTAAAATAGTCGTCGTCATAATTGATGACGAGGTTAGGCACAACACCGTCACCGGCACGAATATCTTTACCAATTACTCTGGAAGACAACAATGTGCCATTTAGCATACCTACGTTTGGATTGATACTCAAAGCATCGTCGAGAAATCTAAAATTCAAGCCAATACCAAACTCCGTCCATAGACCCGAACCGCCTGCAGTAACGTCATCGCCTACTACGCTACTACGCCCAAAGTTAGGATTGGTCCACAGCCAGGAATAAAAGGTAAAATCGATGTCATCAGCAATTTCGTATGACGCATCCAAGATAGTTTGAAAACCAAAGAAGGCATCCTGCTTCAAGGTCACACCACCATGAAATTTTTGGAGGTCAAATCCATGCCCATCACCGCCTGAATGCCCTTCAAGCTCAGCCACCTTCGCTTCCAAAGCCTCTACTTTGAATCTGAGTTCACTGTCTCCCTGGGCAAATACACTTGCTGTAGCGCAGGTAATACCCAGCGCTACTAGACCCGCTATCTGCTTTTTCATTAGTTATTACCTTTCTCAATAAGAAATTGAAATAGTTAATTTTTCTGGAACAGGTAGTCATTTGGTCCCGTCCCAGAAAAACATGGTTATGTGACATAACTAGCTATCCAACAACCATCAGTGAACTTATTCACTCATGGGCAGTCTTATGAGAGCTAGTTAAACTTTTTTCTCTCTCCCACCCCAATGCCAACATTGATGACGTGATATTGGGGTGAGGCTTTCTTCTAGCTGATTTGAAAAAACGGGTCAAGTATTTTTGAAGGTTTTTTTGGGAGGCACACCTTGGATTTTTTTGGGTGTGTCTCTAATATTCTGATAAATAAAGACAACTAACACTCCGCCTGATACCGGACGGTGTCCATGAAAGTGTATGATTTTATCCACATAGTTTATGCCCCATCATGGTTTTTTGTTATACAATCGCGATCCATCCAAAATAGCAATAAGCTTGGTTGAAGTGATTGCAACAAATTCATCAAGACAGGAAAGCTGAGAAAAAGCGGGCAAAATTGAATGCAGAGCTAGAAACGTGCAATTTGGCATCTATCGCATTCACGAGACACGATGGAACATTTACGCTCGCCATGCAGTTGTGCGTAGTCAAAGTAAACGTGGCAACACTTTTTCCGATGCACCCTGCCTTATCACACACTTTGGCTACGGCTGAAACTTAAGACTTAAAAAGTGGAGAAACTAGAAATTATGAAAAAAGCTTCGCAAAGCATTGCATGGTTATGTATTGCAGTATCAATGTTTTTGATGTCATTACCATTATCTGCTCAATTAATGCTCGCACATGAAGGCCATCATGATGCCGGTGGCTGCAAAATCGAAACCGGAGATTTCCCTGTTACCGTCAGCGTTTATGAAGTACCTGAAGGCGACATTCCTCCGATGCATTCTTTCTGCAACCACGTCCCCAATGCGGGAAAAATCAATATGACGATCGAGATCTCTGATCTCGATACTCGCGAAATCCCCTTCGCCGTTCGTGTTGTCATGGATGGACACGAAGGCAGCGAACACGGGGAGCATGAAGTACTCTACATGCCTGCCGAGCAGTATCTATCAGGCATTATCGTGGTAGCAACTGAACTCGAACATCTCGGCCAATATTTCGTTCTACTGGAAACCGAAGATAGCGCTGGTAATGTCAAAACAGCCGTACGCATTCCGTTACATGTAGGTGGTGGCGGTCATGGCAATCACGGCTCTGGTCTGGGTATGCTGGAAATGATATTTATTGTCGCCGCTGCGGGTGGACTGGCGTTTTTCTTCATGCGCAAGAAAAATGCCGGGAAAGAACTATCCAAAGAATCCCAAAGCTAAATCATTGGCCAGACCCGAACGACAAAACAAGGCGTAGAACGCCTACATCCTCGATAGCATGCAGTCAATGACTGCCTGTCAGACTGCATGCTAACCGTACAACACGAAACGATAAGACTTCACGGAGGCGCTTCGTTTCTGCGATCTACTACAGCATTTCGGCTTTTACCCCGCTTTCCGCGCCATCATTTTCCTCCCTCGCATTTTTGACCCTGGCGCCCCATGCTCCCTTCCAGCCAACTCCAGCATACGTCCACACATGCATGGCGCTAACCATCAATCCCATGTAAACTAGCGCAGATGCGGTTCTTGCTAGCATTAATAGTGTCACAAGGAGGAAATTATGGCTTTCACTCTCACTTCACCCTCTTTTTCCAATCAGGACACCATTCCTGCTCGCCACACGTGCGACGGTCAGGATATATCACCAGCACTTGCCTGGATGGATATGCCAGCGAATACCCAAAGCCTGGTTTTAATTGTCGATGATCCAGATGCACCCGACCCAGCAGCGCCTACAATGACCTGGGTACACTGGATACTCTACAATATTCCCTCGACTGCAAGTGAGTTACCCGAGAACGTCACGGCCAATGCATTACCTACAGGCTGTCTGCAGGGTGTCAATGACTGGAAGCGTACAGGCTATGGCGGCCCTTGCCCACCGATTGGCACTCACCGATATTTCCATAAGCTCTATGCACTGGATACCCTACTCCCCGATTTGAACGAACCCACAAAAGCCGAACTGGAAAAAGCCATGGACGGGCATGTAATTGCCCAAGCCGAATTGATTGGCCTCTATCGTCGGCATACTTGATATGCTCCAAACCATTCCGGGCAAGGGGAATATCATTGCGCTCTTCAACGCATGCATCATCGACCGTGTTTATGGCGACAGACATGAAAGGAAGTGTCATTCATCACTTCACCACGGCAGAATGCTTTTTGTGCACCCGACAAAACTTACGATAAGTCATGGCCCGGAATTTGGCTGAACATTGTGCTTGGGCTTACACTTGAATCACCGTTAGCCACCGCCAACCAACGACAGGCAGACACAGGCTCAGCGCTGAAACAGCCAGCCAACATAGACCTGATCACGAGCGCTATTTTTCAAACCCCAAACATTCCCAGCAAGCTCAACAGCGGGCGGCTTTTCTTTTAATTTGCAAACTTGCTTCGATGCCCATCAAATCTCTTATTCGTACCATTGCCCATTACCCTCGCGAAGGGATCATGTTCCGTGATATCACCACGCTATTGAAGGATCCTACTGGACTGCGCACAACCATTGATCAAATTACCGAGCGTTATCGCTCCGAAAAAATCAATAAAGTCATCGGTATCGAATCCCGAGGTTTCATTATTGCCGCGCCTGTCGCCTATGCATTGGGAGCGGGATTTGTCCCGGTTCGCAAGCCGGGCAAGCTGCCTGCTGACACGATAGGTTGTGATTACCAGCTGGAGTACGGGCGTGATCGGATAGAGATACACGTGGATGCCATTGCTAAAAATGATCGCGTATTGTTAATCGACGATCTGATCGCGACTGGCGGAACCATGGAAGCCGCAATCAAGCTGATTGAAAAGATGGATGGCATAGTCGTTGAATGCTGCCTCGTAGTGGACCTGCCCACAATCGGCGGAAGTAAACGGCTCCGGCAACAGGGCTACAAGTTGTTCTCGTTATGCCGATATGATGACCAGGAGGCTGTCCGAGAATAGACTGATCTACTGCGGACGATTCTGGCTGGCTGGATTTTTCGATCCTTTTCGTTGAATAGAACGACTATTCGCCTCAAATGATCGAAAAACCCCGCTCAACCAGCCTCGCCCTCGCTACGATCGCTATTCTCGGACAGCCTCCTAGCCCTCGCACCCTTACGCGCGAGGGCCGCAGCTACTGAAAACCTACAAGAGTGCATTTCATACACACACTAAAACTGAAAAGCATTCAGAATGCATAAGGCGAAGGTATATTACCAAACCGCATTCGCGACAGGTTTAATGTCGTGCTTCGTACGTTAGAGATAGAATTATATATTTACCAAGAAGCGGAGAAATCAAACATGTCACGGCCTTTTCCAGTAACCGTCCAATGCCCGTCGCACTACTAACATACATATTGGCAGCCGAAAATCGTACGCCAATATATTCAGGCACGAGTCGCCGCCATGAGTTAATCTGCCCAATCAATATAGATCGCACAGCTTTTCCTTAGTCCTGACAAACCCATCAGTTCCTGATTTTCGGAGCCTACATGCTTGATATCCAACAACTACGCACTAATTTAAATAATATTACCGCTCGTCTTGCCCAAAGAGGCTATACCTTCCCTGCCGAAGATTTTAATTCCCTGGAAACAAAGCGTAAATCGTTACAGACACTTACTCAATCATTGCAAGCAAAACGCAATGCAACTTCCAAGCAAATCGGCATTGCTAAACAACGCGGGGAAGATACCAGCGCGATGATGGCGGAGGTGGCCAATCTCGGTGATGAATTAAAACAGGCGGAAAACGGACTTGAAAGCATTCAGATTGCGCTGCAGCAGTTATTGATGGGGGTGCCGAACCTGCCCCATGAAAGTGTTCCCGCAGGCATCAGCGACGCCGGCAATTCTGAACTACGTCGCTGGGGATCACCGAGAGTTTTTGATTTTCCCGTTAAGGATCATGCCGACATCGGCGAGTTTCTTCAACTCATAGACTTTGAAACCGCCGCCAAACTGAGCGGCGCTCGCTTCAGTGTTCTAAAGGGCCATCTCGCTAGACTCCACCGTGCCTTGGCACAATTTATGCTCGACACGCATATTCAGGAACATGACTACAACGAGATTTATGTGCCTTACCTGGTCAATGCGGATTGCCTTCGAGGAACCGGTCAGCTGCCAAAATTCGAGGCCGACTTGTTTTCCATTCAGGCCAGTTCTCCAGCAGAGTCTGACACCTCACCCCAAACAGGCACCAACAAAACGACCGCCTCGAATTTGCATCTCATTCCCACCGCTGAGGTGCCGCTCACCAACATGGTGCGCAATACGATTGTTCCTCTTGAAAAACTTCCGCTCAAATTTGTGGCGCATACTCCCTGTTTCCGCTCCGAGGCAGGCAGCTATGGCAAAGATACCCGCGGACTGATCCGCCAGCATCAGTTCGACAAAGTGGAACTGGTACAGATCGCCCATCCGGCATACTCCTACGAGGCACTGGAATCGCTGGTCGGTCATGCTGAAAACATTCTCAAGAAATTAGAGCTGCCTTACCGGGTCATGTTGTTATGTACAGGAGACATGGGGTTTGCAGCAGCCAAGACTTATGATATTGAAGTATGGCTACCCGCTCAAAATGCCTACCGAGAGATTTCTTCCTGCAGCAACTGCGAGGCATTTCAGTCGCGGCGCATGCAGGCACGTTTTCGTAGTGAACAAGGTAAGCCGGAGTTGCTGCATACTCTCAATGGCTCAGGACTGGCTGTCGGAAGAACACTGGTAGCCTTATTGGAAAACTACCAGAATGAAGATGGCAGCGTTACCATTCCAGAGGTTTTACGTTCTTATATGGGTGGCCTTGACCGCCTTGCCACATGAGGCGCACAATGCCCGTATCGCACCAATCACAAGCGGAGAATTCAGAAAATGCAAAATGACAATCCTGGCGCCAATCACGCCAATGACGACATCGCCCAGCTGACTGCGGAAATCAGAGAAGCTGTTGCTCATGGCGGCGATGTCGAGAAAACGGTTAGAAATCTGACACTCAAGGCCATGCATGCCAATGGATTGGACCCTGAATCGCTGGTGCGGATTGCCTCGGCTGTCATGGAAGGCGCGCACGAAGGTGCAAAGCATGAATTGTCACATGCTTCGGAACAATCACAGGCTGCACAAACACAAATCATCCAAGCAGTAGCAGGCTTGGATGCCGCCTTTGCGCAACTCGCCGGCGCCTCGAAACTGGCCTTGGAAGAAGCGGCCAGCAAAGCCAAGCAATTCTCGCATAGCGAGTTGGCAAAAACACGGGCCGATCTCGAAAGCCTGGAAAGCCTGTTTATGGACACCCTCAAACAGGCCGCAACCGCCGCCCAAGGCCTGATCGCCGAAACACTACAAGATCTTTATCAACACGCGGAACGCAACGGTACAGCTGTAGGTGCTCAACTTAAGGACACGCTTGCCGTCTTTGCCCATCAAATGGCATCGACTGGCCGCGCACAGCTGGAGGCAGGCGCCCAACTCACGCAAATCACGGCAGATCTGCTGCACAAAATTGCCAGCGGTGTCCTGACAGGCATCGTTGACCAGGTCAAGCAGGATAAAAACAAATAATTTACCGGTCGCCAATCATCCTGGAAATCTCTGCTGACCACTATTTTGTGCAACTGGCCATTGTTGCCAAAAACAAGTTGTAGTTTTTACACCCACTCAATGCGTGACAGCACGTATGCGCCGAATTGCACAGTTTAGCCCATCCAAGCGGGATTTCCAGGCTTATGGCTGAAATAGGAAGGATGCCAGGAGGCTGTCACGCTTTTCTCTAGGGTGTGTCATCAGTTGAGCCATATGACGGAAGCGGCGAGACAGATGGCACCGAGGAAGTTATGGGCCCGTTTATCATATCTGGTGGCTATGGCGCGGTATTGTTTGAGTTTTGCAAAGAAGTTTTCGATT
>NZ_JBEUDO010000085.1:0-7077 GCF_050584665.1 Nitrosomonas sp. ANs5 | reverse complement strand
CCTTATCTCCCTTCTTGGAAATGATAAATGCTTCCACAACCTTAGCTTCTGGAAAATCTCCGAGGGTTTTTGCGAGCTCCAAAAACTCTTCCGCCCGATCAAGATCCTCTGAATGTGATAATAATCTGGCGCACCATGCCAACGCCCGCCCTTTTACTTCGTCCGAGCCACTCGAAAGGTCGCCCTCAGCAAGGCGTCTCGCCAGCCTCAACGACGAAATGGTCCTGTCGAACTCAAGGAAGAAACGTGACTTCCTGAGTTTCTCTACTTCTTCTTCTGTTTTTTGGTCGACAAGCCCTGTCGGAACATTCCCCTCAAGATAGAAATTAACGTCTCGACCGGCTATCACATTTGTCGAATCGTCTCCGGAGGAAATCGACTGTTTATTTGTCTTCCACATCGTTCTTCTTCCTACCGATACTAACGTCTCGACCCGCCTGAACATTTATTGAGCTATCGCCTGAGCGAATGGTCTGAGTAGAAGAAGCGTACTTCTTCTTGAAGATAAAACCTCCTATCCAAGCAAGGACCACTAAACCGGCACCGGAGAACAGCCATTGTTTGTTATCAACAATCCAAGCTACAAACTCTTTCAACTAGGTTGCTCCTTTCTCTGATATTACAGGATACTTCTATTTGCCACCTTCGCCATCAAACCCCAGTCAGTGTTTCAAATCCCTGGGATAGCATCGTTTTACAGGCGATACGCTCTACTTTTGTCCGCTGTGTAATGCGGACAAAATTTTGCGTGACCATTTCTGTACGCCCAACGCCTAAGCTAAGCCGAGGGTCCACCAGAGGCGGTCCCGTCGGCTTGAGCTGATTGTTGGGCCGCTGTCGCAGCGTCCACAGCGGCATAGCTGAATCCGGAGATGAGCTTTGATGCCGTATCAAGAATCTCGAAGATTAGTGCGATGTTTGCTACTGGGTAGCCACGCCGAATACACATCCTAGAACCAAAGTACATTTGAATCTTGGATTTCTCTGTTTCCTTGAGTCGGCCATTTCGATGCGCAATGGCATTTCGGGAGGCCCGCAGAACCGGTAACAGGGACTTGCCTTTGTTGACCTGCTCATCAGTTGATGCACCAATATGGTTCAGAAGCTCCTGTATTGTATCCTCAAGCGTTTGTCTGCGCGGAGGCTCCTTCTCGAAATAGAACTGATACTCCTCAGAAAAGAATCCCTCTACTAATGAATAAGCCATGAGAATGGCCGTATCTGAAAGTGCTATCTGTAAGCCTTCACGCCGCGTCGTACCGGACTCTTTTTCTATGGCGTCGAATTGCGACACCAGCGACTTTGCCAGATGTTGGAAAACGTCAACAAAGGAAGAAATTGGCCGATGCCCCGTCTGCATCGTGTACAGTGCGTAGCCAAAGATGTCCTTACTCATATTCCTGGCCCAATAGATGTGTTGGAAATAATGCCCAATACTGGACACATCCAGTATTGACCACCTACCGCCAATATTGGCGATCTACCACTGATACGCCAATACTGCCCCAAAACCACACATCTTCCAAGCTCATCTCCACTTAACCGATTGTATTACCGGCTCTTTGTTCCTGCTGCCTACGTGGTAACATAGTCACGCAATGCCTGAGCGGGGTTGCGTTGCAAGCCACGACTCCCTCTCATGCTGTCCATAAGAATGCTAGGAAATCAACCACATAGGACGAAGAACACGCCAATGGCCAGAAAACCCGCTGCCCCGAAGAAGCATAAGAGCTTTGAACAGACCCTGTGGGATACCGCTGACAAGCTGCGCGGTACGGTGGAGTCTTCCGAGTACAAGCATGTGGTACTCAGCCTGATCTTCCTCAAGTTTGTGAGCGACAAGTTTGAGGCGCGTCGCCGGGAGTTGATTGCTGAGGGGCAGGATGCCTATGTGGACATGGTGGAGTTCTACACCATGAAGAATATCTTCTACCTGCCGGAGGAATCACGCTGGTCTTCCATCCAGCGCCAGGCCAAGCAGGATGATATCGCGGTGAAGATCGACACCGCCTTGCATACCCTGGAGAAGAACAACAAGGCCCTGCGCGGTGCCTTGCCAGACAACTACTTCACCCGACTGGGGATCGAGGTCAGCAAGCTGGCGGCACTGATCGACTCCATCGACAACATCGACACCGTGGCCGACAACGAGCAGGACGTGGTGGGTCGGGTGTATGAGTACTTCCTCGGAAAGTTCGCCGCCACTGAAGGCAAGGGCGGCGGGGAGTTCTACACACCCAAGTGCGTGGTCAATCTGATTGCCCAGATGATCGAGCCCTACAAGGGCAAGATCTACGACCCCTGCTGCGGCTCGGGTGGGATGTTTGTGCAGTCGGTAAAGTTCGTCGAAAGCCACCAAGGCAATACCAAGGACATCTCCATCTACGGTCAGGAGCAGACCGGCACCACCTATAAGCTGGCCAAGATGAACCTAGCGATCCGTGGCATCGCAGGTAACCTGGGCGATGTGCCCGCTGATACCTTCTTCAAGGATCAGCACCCGGATCTCAAGGCCGACTTCATCATGGCTAACCCGCCCTTCAACCTCAAGGAGTGGCGTGCCACTGATGAGCTGACCAATGACCCGCGCTGGGCCGGGTATGAGGTGCCCCCCACTGGCAATGCCAACTATGCCTGGATTCTGCACATGGTCTCCAAGCTGTCGGAAAACGGCGTGGCGGGTTTTGTACTGGCCAACGGCTCCATGTCCAGTAACACCAGTGGTGAAGGGGCGATCCGCCAGAAGCTGATCGAAAACGACCTGGTGGACTGCATGATCGCCCTGCCAGGCCAGCTCTTCTACACCACCCAGATCCCGGTCTGCCTGTGGTTCCTAACCCGCAACAAGGGCGTGCAACGCATCGAAGGCCATAGCGAAAGCAACCACCGCGAGCGCCGGGGCGAGACCCTGTTTATCGACGCCCGCAATATGGGCAGCATGATCGACCGCACCCACAAGGAACTGACCACCGACGACATTGCCGAGATCGCCCGCACCTATCACGCCTGGCGGGGTGAGGCCAAAGATGGAAGTTATGAAGACAGACCGGGCTTCTGCAAGGCCGCTACCCTGGACGAGATCAAGGCCAATGACTATGTGCTCACCCCAGGGCGCTATGTGGGTGCTGCCGAGATCGAGGACGACGGCATCCCCTTTGAGCAGAAGATGACCGAGCTGAGCCAGACCCTGTATCGGCAGATGGACGAGGCGGTGCGGCTGGATGCCGAGATTCGCAAGAATCTGGAGGGCTTGGGTTATGGGGGGTGATTGGAAGGAAGCTTCGCTAGCAGATCTCTACGACGTTAGCTCAGGACTTTCAAAACCAGCTAGTGAATTTGGGTCGGGGCATCCATTTCTGGGGTTTAAGGATGTTTTTTATAACTACTTTGTTCCCGATGTGTTGTCGGATTTAGTTCAATCGAGCGAAAAAGAACAGACGAAGTGCTCAGTAAAACGAGGAGATGTATTCCTTACTCGCACAAGTGAAACCATGCACGAATTAGGTATGAGCTGCGTTGCTCTAAAGGATTATGAGAACGCGACGTTCAACGGGTTTACGAAACGTTTACGTCCAAAACAAGGCAATTACTTGATACCTGAATACGTAGGATACTACCTACGAAGTAAAAGGTTTCGTAACGAAATGCTCGCTTTTTCAACCATGTCGACACGAGCGAGCCTGAACAACGGTATGATTGCTCAATTACGCATTTCTTACCCCGATGTCGACACCCAAAAATCTATCGCACATATTCTCAAGACCCTCGACGACAAAATCGAACTCAACCGCCAGATGAACGCCACGCTGGAGGCGATGGCGCAGGCGCTGTTCAAGAGCTGGTTTGTGGATTTTGATCCGGTGATTGATAACGCACTGGCGGCGGGGAATCCCATCCCTGAGCCATTGCAGGCCAGGGCTGAGATGAGAAATGCGCTGGGCGAACAGCGCAAGCCGCTTCCTGCCGAGTTTCAGCGCCAGTTTCCCAACCGGTTTGTCTTTACCGAGGAGATGGGGTGGGTGCCGGAGGGGTGGGAAGTTAAGCCCTTGGACTCAATTATAGAGCTAATTGGTGGCGGAACACCAAAAACATCAAATGATGCCTACTGGGATGGTGATATCCCATGGTTCTCCGTTGTCGATGCTCCAAGCCCATCTGATGTTTTCGTTATTCACACAGAGAAAACGATTACTCAGGAAGGGCTTGTTAGCTCATTGGCAAAACTTCTTCCGAAGGGAACGACAATCATTAGCGCCAGAGGAACAGTAGGCAAGTGCGCTGTTGTTGCACGTCCAATGGCAATGAATCAGTCTTGCTACGGTATACGCGGGCTGCATGGTATTCCTGATTACTATACCTACTATACGATTTTATTAAGAGTCTCCGAGCTTCAGCAAAGGGGGCATGGCTCAGTCTTTAATACGATCACCAGAGATACATTCAAAACGATAAAGACGTGTGTATCAAATCATGAGCTACTTAGCATCTACGATGAAACTGTGACGCCATATATGGGGCGGATTGTGGACAATATTGCTCAGGTGCAAAGTCTCAGTCGATTGCGCGATACGCTCCTCCCCAAACTCCTCTCCGGCCAGCTCCGCATCCCCGAAGCCGAGGCCATGATTGAACGCGCCGGGGTGGCGGTATGATCCGCCTGCACGCCACACAAAAGCTCCTCGCCAAGCTGCCGCTGCAGCCTGATGGGCGGCTGAAGAGCAAGCGCAGCTTACGCCATGCCAGCGATGGGGCTTCCAACGATGCCGCTGAATCGCCCTTGAGTGGCTGGCATGCCAATCTGCTCCTGTTGCAACGCCGCCAGTGTGTGCTGATGGTCCATGATACCACCCGCTTTCCGGTGTTCCTGCCTGCGCTGAAAAAAGACGACTTCGCTGAGTTGGATTACTGGTTTGTGGACGGTTTCATGAACACCCTGCTCAAGATGGGGGCCGATGAGGCGGTGATGGAATGCGCCCAAGGTATGTTGGGGCCGCTGGTGTGCGACAGCGCCACCGATCGCTCGGTGTTGGGTACCCTTAATCAAATGGGGCAGGATTTGGGGCACATGCTTGCCTATGACGACAGCCAAGTGACCGATCTCTCACCGTATAAAACCAGCATCTGGCTGGCCCAGATGCCGCGTACCCTGAAGGGGGTAAAGGCGGCTCATTGGCCCATTGACGCCATGTTTGAGTTGTTGGGTGGCAAGGCCCCCGAACGGACAAGGAATTTTCCATGAGCGATACAGCCCCCGGCGGCGAGTTCATCCTCTATACCACCGAAGACGGCAAGACCCGCGTGGAGTGCCGTTTTGAGGAGGAGACCATCTGGCTAAGCCAGGCCTTGATCGCAGAGCTGTTTGACCGGGATGTGCGTACCATCAACGAGCATCTGCAGAACATCTACGAAGAGGGTGAACTGGCCCCGGAGGCAACTATCCGGAAATTCCGGATAGTTCGTCAGGAGGGAAGCCGTTCGGTTACCCGCGCCATTGACCACTATAACCTCGAAGCCATCCTGGCCGTGGGGTTTCGGGTCAAATCTCCACGTGGTACCCAGTTCCGCCGCTGGGCCAATACCCGCCTGCGTGAGTACCTGATCAAGGGTTTTACTCTGGATGATGAGCGACTGAAAAATCCCCCTGCTCCCGGCGCTAGCCCAGTGCCTGACTACTTCGATGAACTGCTGGCACGCATCCGCGACATCCGCGCCAGCGAGCGGCGTATGTACCTGCGGGTGCGGGAGATCTTCGCCCTGGCGGCGGACTACGAGCCCTCTGCCAAGGAGTCCATACAGTTTTTCCGGATTATTCAGAACAAACTCCACTATGCCGCCACCGGCCATACCGCCGCTGAGCTTATCCTCAACCGCGCCGATGCCAGCAAACCGAATATGGGTCTGACGGTGTGGAAAGGCGAGATTGTGCGCAAGAGTGATGTTACCGTCGCCAAAAACTACCTGGGCGAGACGGAGATCGAAGAGCTGAACCGCATTGTGGTGATGTGGCTCGATTTTGCTGAAGACCAGGCCAGGCGGCGCAAACAGGTGTTTTTACGAGACTGGCAGGAACGGCTGGATCAGTTCCTGCAGTTCAATGAGCGTGAGGTGTTGGATAATGCCGGGAGGGTGAGCAAGCAGCAGGCCGACGCCAAGGCAGGCCGCGAGTATGACGCCTTTGCCGCGCAGCGCCGGGCGAAACTCGAAGAGGCTGGTGCCGCCGATACCATCAGGATGTTGGAGGAGATCGCCAGGAAGCCACTGGGGAAATAGGGAATGAAATTCACCGAAGAGAAGCTGGAACAGGCCATCATCGCCCTACTGGGGGAGCAGGGCTATCCCCATGTGTTTGGCGAATCCCTGGCGCGTGCCCCCGGCGAGGTGTTGCTGAAGGATGAGCTGCGTGCCTATCTTGCCGCCCGCTATACCGAGCAGGGGATCACCGAGGAGGAGATCGCGGCGGTGATCCGTGCACTGGAGCGCCCCCCCGCCTCAGATCTCTATGACTCCAACCGACAGCTCCACCACATGGTGGCCGACGGCCTGCTGCTCAAGCGCGAGGATCGTAGTCAGAAAGACCTCTATATCCAGTTGATCAACTATAGCGGCCTGCCGCTGCAACGCCCGCCCCGTGCCGAGGAGCTGAATACCGTGGTGGCCGAGGAGGCCGCCGCCTACCGGGATGGCAACCGCTACCAACTGGTCAGCCAGATGGTCATCGAGGGGCTGGAAAAGCGCATCCCCGATGCGATCCTCTACATCAATGGCCTGCCGCTGGTGGTGTTCGAGTTCAAGAGCGCGATCCGCGAAGAGGCCACTATCCACGATGCCTACAAGCAACTCACCATCCGCTATGCGCGGGATATCCCGGAGCTGATGAAGTACAACGCCCTGTGTGTGATCTCCGATGGGGTCAACTCGCGCATGGGCTCGCTGTTTGCCCCCTATGACTACTTCTACACCTGGCGCAAGGTGAGCGGCGAGGAGAGCATCGAGCAGGACGGCATCAATGCCCTGCATACCATGATCCAGGGGCTGTTCGAGCGGGGACGGCTGCGCGAGGTGTTGCGCCATTTTATC
>NZ_JBEUDO010000084.1:0-7429 GCF_050584665.1 Nitrosomonas sp. ANs5 | reverse complement strand
GAGCTTAATCACTGCTCCTAAGCGCCCTGGCCAATCTATACATCAACCAGCTTCTGCCACGAGGCGCGAGGCTGAAGTGGCCACTAATCGCCGTTAACTGTTCCCGCTCGCTCAGATTTCCAACAGAATCGCTTACTCGCCACCATGCCTGACGATACCTTGGCGCGCCAATCGCCATACCTGGAAATGATCAAATTATCCTCAGGCAAGATGCTTTACAAGGCAAATGAAGAATTGGAACATCTCTACTTTCCAGTCGATTCTATCATCGCGCTGTTGCGCCAGATGGAGGATGGTAACTACACAGAGGCCGCAGTAGTTGGCAGCGATGGTATCCCCGGTGTATCAATGCTGATGAGCGGCCATTGTTCGTTTAGTGCAATGACGCAAAGTGCGGGTCGCGCATTCAGGATCAAGGTTACTCCGCCGAATACGGAATTCGATCTCAATGGCGCTATGATGCACCTGTTATTACGCTACACGCAGGCACTCATCACACAAATCGCCCAGACAGCAGTTTGTATCGGGCACCCTCCCCTGGCACAGCAATTATGCCGCTGGTTGTTGCTGAGCCTGGACTGTCAGCCAGGCAATGAATTGGTGATCACACAGCAAGTCATCGCCGACATACTGGGCGTTCGCAGGGAGGGGATCACCGCAGCCGCCTCAAACCTGCGCCACTTGAATCTTATCACGTACCAGCGTGGGCACATCACTGTGCTCAATCGCAGTGGGATTGAAACCAGAGCTTGCGAATGCTACGCTGCGGTGAAGCGAGAAACAAACCATCTGCTGCCGAACCGGCTAGCGACCTAAGGACTAACCTATGGGCTCTTCGGCTAGCGCTGTCCAACCCGGTGATCCACCAATGCCACCGCGTATCGTTGGCATTGGTGCTTCGGCCGGAGGTCTTGCTGCGCTGGAACAGTTTCTGGAGCAAGTCCCAGCGGGAAGTGGTCTGGCCTACATAGTCGTACAACATCTGGATCCCACACAAAAAGCCCTGTTGGCTGAGTTGTTGCAGCGGGCCACCAAGCTACCGGTGCGGGAGGCTGAAAACATGATGCGTGTCGAGCCTGACTGCGTATATGTGATCCCGCCGAATACGGAACTCACCGTGGTAGACGGCATTCTGCATCTAAATGCTCCCGTCGAGCCGCGTGGCTTACGCTTACCCATCAACGTTCTGTTTTCCTCTCTGGCCCGTGACCAGGGCACACGCGCAATCGCGGTGATCCTATCCGGCATGGGGTCGGATGGCACGTTGGGCTTGCAGGCTATCCGGGCATTAGGCGGGCTGACTGTTGCGCAGCAGCCAGAGTCGGCACAGTTCGACTCCATGCCGAAGAGCGCCATCGCTGCAGACTGTGTTGATATTATCGCGCCCCCCGAGGAGTTGCCAGGACTCATCTTCGCCTATATCGCCCAGGCATCCAAGCTACCCGAACCAAGCCCAGCGTTAGCGAACCAAACCGATACAACGCCAATATCATCAACTTTTCCATCAGTCCCCCTGCAAAGTATCTTTAGATTGTTGCAACAGCGAACCCGGCACGACTTTTCTGTCTACAAACCCAGCACCCTGTATCGCCGTATCAATCGGCGCATGAGCATCCATGCTATTGACTCGCTGGCGATGTACGAAAAATTCTTGCGACATAATACGCAAGAAATCGATCTGCTATTCAAGGAGTTGCTGATCGGCGTGACCAGTTTTTTTCGTGATGCCGCGGTCTGGCAACAACTCGCGGACTTCACTCTGCCGGAGTTGCTAGCGCGGCAGACTTCCAAGCGAAAGCTTCGCGCCTGGGTTGTCGGCTGCTCAACCGGAGAGGAAGCTTATTCATTAGCAATAATATTTGCCGAAGTCGTACAACGACTGTCATTGCATGGAGATTACACGCTACAAATTTTCGCCACAGACCTAAACCCGGACGCCATCACCACGGCACGCCGTGGGGTATATCCAACGTCGATCAGCGCTAACGTATCACCGGAAAGATTGACACGTTTTTTTAGCACACATGATAGCTACTACCGGATTAATAAGTCTATCCGCGACACTATACTGTTTGCACAGCACGACGTTGTACTCGACCCACCCTTCACCAGACTCGATTTGCTTTCCTGCCGCAACTTGATGATTTACTTCGATGCGACGCTCCAGCGCAAGCTATTACCCTTGTTTCACTACAGTCTGTGTCCGGGTGGAGTGCTCCTGTTGGGTAGCTCAGAAACAGTCGGACGATTCAAGCAACTGTTCGCTCCCATCGAATCAAAACTTCGGTTATACCTACGCCAGGAGAACGTTTCCAGCACCAATCCAGAGCTGCTGATGAAATCTTTTCCTCCATTGTCCAAAATGAAAAAGGAACTTTCATTGTCCCCTCCCGTTACCACCCAGCCCATTGATAACTTACAAACGGCAGCTGACCGCGTGCTATTGCAGGTATACGCGCCCGCTGCCGTAGTGGTCAATAATGCTGGCGATATTGTCTATATCAGCGGACGCACTGGTAAGTACCTAGAGCCCGCTGCGGGTAAGGCCAACTGGAACTTTCACGCCATGGTGCGCGATGGTTTGCGTGCGCCCATTGTCGACGCCATGAAACGGGCCGCCAGTCACAATGAACCGGTGCACTTGCACAACCTACAGGTTCAAGGGTTAACAAGCGCGCAGTTCGTTGATGCTACGGTACAAGCGCTGCACGAACCCGCCGCCTTACAAGGTATGATGATGATCGTATTCCGCGATGTCGCAGCGAAACCGGCAACTAAAGGCCGCCGCAGGGAGCATAGCGCAATGGAAGCACTTTATACGGCTGAATTGCAGCAGCGCCAAGATGAAATCCATATTCTGCGCGAAGAGGCGCGCACATCCAGAGAGGAACTGCAATTGACCAATGAGGAGTTGCAGTCGACCAACGAAGAGCTGCAGTCAGCCAACGAAGAGCTGACCACATCAAAAGAAGAAATGCAATCCATGAATGAAGAACTACAGGCGATCAATGCTGAACTGCAAGCTAAACTCGATGATCTCGCACTCGCTCAGAGCGACATGAAAAATCTACTCAATAGTACCGATATCGCCATACTATTCCTCGATCAGAAATTGAACGTCAGGCGCTACACCGAACAAGCATCGAAGATCATTAATGTTCGGGAAAGCGACATCGGCCGGCCACTCAGCGACCTTACCACAAGCTTGCAATACCCGGCACTGCAAGACGATGCGAACGAAACCCTGCGCACGCTGGTTTATTCCGAGAAACAGATTCCCACCAGTGATAGCCGCTGGTTTTCGGTGCGAATTATGCCTTACCGTAGGCTAGACAATGTAATCGATGGGGCCGTGATTACCTTTGTCGACATAACCACCACCAAACAGCTGGAATCAAAACTCCGCCAGGATCTGAATCAGTGATTGATATTGTACAGGCGACGTCAATGAATCAATGTAATATTCTGAACGCCGACAACTTAAGCAACCTTACTAAGGCACAGCATAGCAAATGCTGGCTTGTAAAATTCCGTTCTGTCCGTACAGAATTTTTCGCTAACAGAAGCTGGCATGAGGGTAGCTAAACCAACCAAAAACACTTACAGCATGAATTACTTAGACTTCATCCCGAAACAGAATTCAAGAAGTTCCAGTCCTTACTTGATGAAGTCGATTTAATAAAGGGTATCCGGATTAAATGGTGTATTAGGTGTTTGACTAATGCATGCACAAACTGATTTCTCTCTGGATTTTCTTGTTGCTGAGTGTGTAGAAGTTTCCAGCTTGGGGCATTGTGCCGATCATGGCAATTGGAGGCGTGATGATTGGGCCGTGAACCGCCCGGTTGTCACACTTTGTCCCCGGCAACCAGCAAGAATCCACCAAGGGGAAGATGGTGCGGCAGGCATGCTTCAAGCGCTCGGGAAACCACGCTTCCGTCAGGAAGCCAGATCACGGCTTGGAAATGGACGTTTTTAACCAGAAGTGAAGTGAGTACGTCGCGAAGTTCGCGACGCGTGTGCCCGTGCGCCCCTTGATAAGCGCTCTGGTTGCTGCCCCGTCCCTTTTGGCTCCATAAAAGGCTGTGACGGTTCGACACTCCTACTACGAACCTGCCCCGGGTAACCCGAATAATTTCCTTCAGCGCTTGCGGCCATTCCGTAACAAAACAAAGCGCGGTAACAGACATTACCCGGTCAAAGCTGCTGTCCGCAAACGGCAATTGCACGGCATTGCCAGGCAGGTAGCAGGTTTTTGAATCCTGGCCTCTGGCGTATGTCAGGGCTTCCCCATCAATGTCGACGCTGGTCACTGAGGGAGATTGCGGCAAGTCTGCTATCCGTCGGGTAAACCAGCCCATGCCGCAGCCAAAACATCGAGTACCTTATCCCCGGGCTGGCAGTCCAGCCCATGTTGCTACCTCATATCAATCGGGCGATGGGCCGTTGCTTGACAGCCCAACTCTTTCGTTTATTCTAATAAACAATGAATGTTTGCAGGTCAATTTGCGCAAAGGAGCCACACCAATGAAAGCCCTGATCCTGATTAACGACCCACCCTATGGAACCGAGCGCCTTTACAACGGTTTGCGCATGGCCCATGCCCTGATCAAGAAGGACTGTGAGGTCACGATCTTTCTGATGGGCGATGCGGTATCAGGCGCCAAGACTGGCCAGAAAACACCGGATGGTTTCTACAATGCCGAGCGCATGGTCAAGCTGGTACCGCTGAAGGGAAAAGTCCTGCTGTGCGGCACCTGCATGGATGCCCGGGGCATTACCGAGAACGAAGTGGTGAAGGGCGCCCAGCGCAGCACCATGGATGAACTGGCGGATGTGACCATGGCCGCTGACAAAATTCTGGTGTTCTGAGCCATGAGCCACTCTCAGGGCATGTACCAACTGGAGAAACGCAACGTCGCCATCCTGGTAATCAGGATGGCGCCAGCCCGTCGTTCCGCAGCCGGGCCATTTCCTTCGTGTTGGCCGGTGGCGTCGCGGCCGCATTTCTGGGGCCCTGGAACGCCAGCACTATGGGCGAACTGGTCCCGGCGGTTCCCTCTAGCGGCCTCTATCTGATCATTGCCGCTCTGGCGTTGGTGGCGATTGCCCTGCTCAGCCAACTGAAAGTCCCTTATGTGGGGGAGCCGCACGAAGGAGAAAGCACTTGCCCCATGGGCACCATTGCCCGAAACCCAGCATTTATAATGGCACTGGCGGCGGGTGCCTTCGGCTACGCAATCATGGTGCTGGTGATGACCGCCACGCCAATGGCCATGCGCGCGAAGGACTTTGAAATGGACCAGGTAGCCTTCATCATGTAATGGCATGTGCTGGGCATGTATGCGCCGTCGTTCTTTACCGGCAGCCTGATTGCCCGTCTGGGCTGGGCCGGATTCTGACAGCCGGCTATCTGATTTTGGTGGACACGACTGTAACGACGGTAATGGGCTCAACCCTCGTGCATTTCTGGGAGGCGCTGGTCCTTCTGGGTGTCGGCTGGAACTTCCTGTTTATCGGGGGCAGCACCCTGCTTGCCACCCTGAACATCGAAGCCGAACGGGGCAAAGTTCAGGGTGTCAACGATCTAGTACTCCGTTCCGCCAAACCGCTTACATGAAATCGCGCCTTCGCCTGTCATGCGTTGTTGCAAATCCTCGCCATAGCTACGGCTATGACTGCGGTTTGCGCCTAGCCTAGCAGGCGAATCCATCGATTTCATTTGTAAGCTAATTAACGGAACGTAGTACTAGTGATTTTTGCCATGGTCACCGTGGGTTCGCTGATGTCCGGCACGCTTTTGCATCATCTCGGCTGGGAAGCGATGAATCTACTGATGCTGGCACCCATCGAAGTCGTTGCGCTGTCGATATACCCTGGATGCGTTTGAACCGAGCTTCGTTGCCAGCGGCCCAGCCCAGGTCGTCATAAAGGATCACCAGTATGCCAAACCCGATTTACCTGGATCACAACGCAACGACCCCCGTGGCAACGGAAGTTGCTGATGTCATGAGTAAAGCTCTCAGAAAAATGTACGGAAACCCGTCTTCCAGCCATCTCCCCGGTCAGACGGCCGCCATGGCAATTTCCGACGCCAGGCAGGCGTTAGCCAACCTGATTAGTGGTGATCCTGAAGAGCTGATCTTTACCGGTTGCGCAACGGAAGCCAATAACCTGGCCTTGTTGGGCGTTGCCAGGGCCACCACCGATAGAAGACATCTGATAATCAGTGCGGTGGAGCATCCGGCTGTGATGGCGCCGGCTCGTTATCTGGAGAGCCAGGGGTGGGCACTGACGGTTATACCCGTGGACGAACATGGTCGCGTATCGGCCGAAGCCGTGGCTGACGCCGTTACACCCGACACTGCCCTGATATCCATCATGCTGGCGAATAATGAAGTGGGCACCCTCCAGCCAGTAGCGGAGATCAGTCGTTTACTGAAAGGTCGGGGGGTATTGCTGCACACCGACGCAGCCCAAGCCGTTGGGAAATTCCCGGTTAATGTCGAGGATCTGGGTGTGGACCTGCTCACCGTGGCTGGCCATAAATTTCAGGCCAGCAAGGGTATTGGTGCTCTATATGTCAGAGCAGGGACTCCCATCCGTAACGTTCTCTTTGGCGCCGGTCATGAGAGAGGACTCCGGCCAGGCACCGAAAACGTGCCCGCGATCATCGGTCTGGGAGTTGCTGCCCAATTGGCCTGCCAGCGGCTGGCATCACACGACGATCGGCTGCGCCGGCATCGAGATCAACTTCATGAAAGGCTCCGGTCTGCCATACCAGGTCTCGCACTCAACGGTCATCCTGAACATCGCCTGCCTAATACGTTGAACCTCTCGTTTCCAAGCGTAACGGGCAAGGCGTTGTTGGCTGCGGCCAGCAAGACGGTGTTGGCCTCGGTGGGATCGGCCTGTCACTCCGACGAAGAAGGACCCAGTGGGGTACTCGGGGCCATGGGACTGAGTGCTTGCCGAGCCAATGGCGCTGTTCGCTTATCAGCCGGTTGGGAGACCACAGCTGAAGACATCGAACAGGCTGCGGATGGGCTAATCGAAGCATGGATACAACTCACTTAGAAGAGACCGACTTAACATGGATTCCAAGAGCCCTACGTACGACCACTATCGCCATGGCATCCGGGAGAACCTGCATCAATTCAGTCATCAGCTCGGCCAGGTGTTCCTGGTTGGTCTGACCATCGGCATGATGCGCACCGTCGTTCCGGCGCTTGCAGAATCGGAATTCGGCGTGACTGAAGGCTCCTTTCTGATGCTGACTTCCTTCGTTGTGGCCTTTGGCCTGGTCAAGGGCGTTCTGAACTTTGTAGCCGGACGACTTGCCGAGCGTATCGGGCGTAAGAAGGTACTCTTGTACGGTTGGCTCTCCGCCATCCCGATTCCTGTGATGGTGCTGTTAGCCCCCTCGTGG